>JALVRI010000639.1 GCA_027031325.1 Desulfobacteraceae bacterium | reverse complement strand
CCATTAAAGAAGGCGAGAAGCAGTTTGCTGTCCGCACCGCTTGCCGTGGAAACTGCGGCAAGATCTTTCAGGCGGTAGGTATCGCCCTGCCACCGACAATTCGCGAGATCTAACGAGAATAAAACAACCTCTAAAAAGCTCCGGTAGTGCCAAGAGTATTTTGCGGCCTTATAGTACCTTGTTATTACAGAAAATATAAAATCTAACTGTCAAAGATCAGCCTTGCAATATCCGGGTTTATGCTCGGCAACGGTTGTGCTTTGCAGCTTATTATTCTTGACATTTGTTCCTGCTGTGCGCATAATGGGAACAAATGTCACGGAGGTTTGTTATGCCCAAAACCCGTCTCAATGTAAGTCTCGACCAGGATCTTGCCGAGTTCGCCAAGGTCTTTGCCGCTGAAAATCGTACGTCGGTTGCGGACATGGTCACGCAATACCTGCTGGCGCTGAAGCGGCGTGTCGAGGGCGAATATGTGGAAAAAATTCTCGCCCATCCGGCCTTTCAGCAAGCCATGCAAGACGCTCAGGCCAAACTTCGCAATGGTACCGCACAATGGCATTCATACGATGAGGTCTTCGGGGACTGATGGAAGCCAGATTTGAAGCTGCTTTCCTGGAGGCCGTTAAAAAGCACGCCTCGATAAAAAAACTGGTCAGGAAAAAGGTTGACATGATCATTGAAAACCCGATTGCCATCGGCGAGCCGTTGAAGGGTAACTGGCAGGGGTTTTATTCATGTCCGGTGAAGCGCAATTTCATCATCATCTATCTGTATTGCGAAGTGTGCCGGAAAAAAGGCGACAATGCCGTTGTGGCCTGCTCGGATTGCCGGAAAACACCGGACAAGACCATCAAGTTCGTTCTGCTATGGCCTCATGATGATGCCTACGGCATATGACAGAACGGAAATTGCGGATTCCGGATCATCGACGCAAATCAGACATATTGTCCCCACACTCACGCATGAGCGGGGACAATATGTTTAGGGCCAAGAATAAAAGACCTCCTACCGTGGCGATCCATGAGAAGCCAAACCATCCCCTGCAAACAAGACTGCACCCGGTCCATGGTTTTTGGCCGGTGGATTTCCATTTTCCTCCCGCTGGACGGTCAACGGCGCTGGACATTGGTGTCTTTGGCCGGGTGAACGCCTCTGAAGCCGTTGGATTAACCCGCATTTTGCAGCTGGCAAGATTGGCGAAGATTCGAGGCGAAGGGCAGGCAGACCTACCTTGGTACTTCAACTGCCCGACAACAAAATTTGGACGCATCCCGCGTTTCATTGAACCCGGGTATTTGAAAATAGTTTTTGCTTGCAAGCTATGATTAAAAAAAATATTATTCAGTTAAGTATATGCTTAATTGGAATGATGATGTCATTTGTTCAAACATTAAAAGCCCTGGCCGACCAAAAACGCTGGGATATCTTGCAATTGTTGGTCAACTCCAACCTGTGCGTGGGGGCGTTGGCCGGCCGCCTGGGGATTTCAAAACCTGCTGTTTCCCAGCACCTGAAGGTGTTACGCAAAGCCGGGCTGGTACGTGGAGAAAAACGCGGCTACTGGACCCATTATACTGTGGATCGAGCAGCACTGGAACGGATTGCCGCCGAGCTTAATGCCCTGGCAGCGGAGGATGGTTTCAAGTCATTTATTTGCTGCCGGGTCGATCCGATGCCGGTGGACTACCCTAATCCGAAGGAGGACAATATGTGTCAAAATTGTTGTCAGCAACCAGACAAATTGAAGGACAAGCCGGAAAACTGCAGCCCTCAGCAGATCCTCGAATGCCACGGTGATGTCAAGGAGCATCCTTGCGTCCAGGACAAACGGAATTCTGAAAAAAAATGACCGTGAGCCGATGGCCGCCGGGCACAACAGTTCCATCGCCGGCGGCCGGTAGCGGTGCTATTATCGGAGGCGACCGCCCCAAGGGCAGAAATGCACATTGTTTCCAGCGCCGTTTTCTTGACCCTGGGCGTTGAGCTTTTGCGCTGATCGTTTGGCTGCTTGCAGGGAGAATCAATGACCGGACGTTTCAGGTTTGATCGAATGGAGTTGGCCGGCTCGTTGGGGGATCTGGGTACCTTGCTGCCCATTGCCATCGCCATGGTCCTTTTCAACGGCCTCGACGCCCTGGGGCTGTTTTTCAGCATCGGTGTTTTCTATATTCTTTCAGGCCTCTATTTTGGCATCACCGTACCCATTCAGCCGATGAAAGTCATCGGTGCCTACGCTATTGCCACCGCCATGAGCGCCGATCAGATCCTGGCCTCTTCGCTGCTGATGGGCGTTTTCCTGCTGATCATCGGGCTCACCGGGGCCATCGACGTTATCCGCAGGTTCACCCCCAAGGCCGTGATTCGCGGGGTGCAGCTTTCCACCGGGGCACTGTTGGTTGCCGGCGGGGTCAGGTTCATGTTAGGCACCTCCAAATATCAGCTGCTCCAGCAGGCGGTGGAACCGCATCTTTCCATCCAGTCTATCGGTGCCATCCCCATTAGTTTGGTAATCGGTGTCGTCGCCGCCATCATTACCCTGATATTGCTGGATAATAAAAAGTATCCCGCCGGGTTGATGGTTATAACCGGAGGCCTTGCCATCGGCATTTTAC
>JALVRI010000638.1 GCA_027031325.1 Desulfobacteraceae bacterium | reverse complement strand
TTCGATTGGAGAAAAAACATCTACTTCCAGATAGTACCAATTGGATACGAAGCGATTCATGAACTCGAAAAACCACCAAAAAATCATGCTGACAATAAAAAGAAGCCCGAAACGTTTGGGACACAGGCTAAACCAGGATAACGAACCGCGCTTTTGAGACCACGCGTTTACAGATAGAATATAACCTATCCATGGCAAGCAGAAAGTATGGCGTTGTAAGGAGCTGAACCAGGGATACCTTGTCCAGGCAAGCCACCAGCCCGACAACATCAACATCAGGCCCAGCCAGCCCCACCATGGGAAACGGCCGCCTTTCCGGCGGTACTTTTTTGAAGAATGACGATTGGACAGTAACCAGTGGATAATGAGGGATATGGCTGCCAACTCAACGGCAGCCATGAGGAAAAATACAGCCCATGAAAAAGAGTGGTGCAAAATTTTGATTGGAGTGGGCGGAAAATCGAGGTACTCGGATAGGCTGTGCCCGCAAAAAAGGGCTCCTGCCGTGGGCAGAACCATTAAGCTGACCAAGACGGCAGTCAAGGCAATGAAATAGCCTCTCATGGGAAATATCCGTTTTCGTTGGTATTTTAAGGAGGCGGTTCCGGCGATCTAAGCCTGCAAAGATGGCTTTGCCGGACTCCTGACACTATCAAGTTTGCAATCAAGAATAGCACGGTTGGGGTCCAAAGGTGAAGACGGAAAATATTTTCCAAAACGAATAAAATTCTTGACAATTATATAATAGCAAAATATTTAGCTACAAATAGTTTGGAATAGAAAATGATTGACGAGATAAGTTTAAAAATACTGAAGATCCTCCAGGAAAAAGCGCGTATTCCCAACGTGGAAGTCGCCCGCCGGGTGGGTATGGCGCCTTCGGCAGTTCTCGAGAGGATCCGCAAACTCGAAAAACAAGGTTTCATCGATGGTTATGAGGTCCGCCTGAACCCCGGGCGGTTCAAGCGGAGCCTGGTGGCCTTTCTTCTACTAAAGACCGGTGCGGCCGGAGGACACCGTGAATTGGGTAAACGTTTGGCTGAAATAGAAGCGATTCAGGAGGTGCACTACGTGGCAGGCGCAGATGGTCTCCTGGTAAAGGTCAGGGTTGCATCGACAACCGGTCTCAGCCGGTTGATGGATAAGGTTATCGGCAAACTTCCCCAAGTGAAGGATGTCAAAACCTTGATAGTGATGAGGACCTTCAAGGAGACCGCCCGGATACCGCTGGAAGTCAGTGATGGTTACGAATGACAAAAGCGGTTAAGACATAGTCATCGATCATATGCAAGATTGCCGGAGGACAACAGGGCAACGGCATTGCATGACCCTTTCAGTCTTCCGATCGGCGATGGCGGAAATCACGCCGATGAAAATGGATTGCCCGGCCGGCCGGGCGGCAGTTGACAAGGAGATACTATGATCAAGATAAACGAACACTATCTCAAGCTCCAGGAAAATTATCTTTTTTCGGATATCGCCAGGCGGGTGGAAGCATTTGTCAAGTCCCACCCGGAAAAGCAGTTGATTCGCATGGGAATAGGCGATGTGACGCGGGCCTTGCCGCCGGCTTGCATAGAAGCCTTTCACAAGGCTGTAGATGAAATGGCCGATGATAGCACCTTCCGGGGTTATGGCCCTGAGCAGGGCTATGCCTTCCTGAGGGAAAAGATTGCCCGTCATGACTTTCAGGCAAGGGGAATAAATATTGATGCGGACGAGATCTTTGTCAGCGACGGGGCAAAGTGTGACAGCGGGAATCTGCAAGAGATTTTCGCCGTTGACATTACAGTCGCCGTGCCGGACCCGGTTTATCCGGTATATGTAGACACCAACGTCATGGCCGGCAGAACGGGAAAGTTCAGCGATGGACGCTACGAGGGGCTGGTCTACCTCGAAGGAACGGCTGCAAACGGTTTTATCCCCGACTTGCCCGATGAGCAGGTGGATCTGATTTACCTGTGCTTTCCCAACAATCCCACAGGCGCTACCATTGACAGGGAGGGATTGCAGAAATGGGTGGACTATGCGTTGGAGCAGAAGGCCCTGATTTTGTTCGACGCAGCCTATGAAGCCTTTATTACCGACGAAAATATTCCGCATTCAATCTTTGAGGTGGATGGTGCCGACCAAGTGGCCATCGAGATGCGTTCCTTTTCCAAACTGGCAGGATTTACCGGTACGCGCTGCGCCTATACCGTGGTTCCCAAAGCATGCAAGGCATACACCGCCGACGGCCGGGCGGTGCCGGTCCACAGGCTCTGGCACAGGCGGCATACCACAAAATTCAACAGCGTTTCGTACCCTGTTCAGAGGGCGGCAGAGGCGGTTTACACTCCGGCAGGTAAAGAGCAGACCAGGGAACTGATAGCCGGCTATCTGTCCAATGCGCGTTACATGCGCAGGGCAATGGAGGATCTTGGATACACCTGCTACGGAGGCGAGAATGCACCATATGTCTGGGTGGACTGCCGGATGGATTCATGGGACTTTTTTGATCGACTATTAAACGAAGCAGCACTGGTATGTACGCCCGGGGCGGGCTTCGGACGTTGTGGGGATGGCTACATCCGGCTGAGCGCTTTCAATAGCTTCGAAAAGGTGGAAGAGGCCATGGAACG
>JALVRI010000637.1 GCA_027031325.1 Desulfobacteraceae bacterium | reverse complement strand
TCTACGGCAAGTTTGAAAGGGCCTTCACCCTGCCGGCGGCGATTGATCCCGACAAGATCAAGGCCGAGTACAAAGACGGCGTGTTGAAGGTTGAAATTCCGAAACCGGAAGAAGAAAAGCCGAAGCAAATCGCCATCAACTAAGCTGAAATGGACGGACCGGTCCTGACCACGGATCGAGTAAGAGCCGCCCCCGGCAGCACCCATGCTCCGGGGGCGGCTTTTTTATCCCGGATTATGCACTTCAAATGCCTACAAGAAGCAATTACATTGAATTATTACATAGTTAGAATCTATTTGTTCCCGGTCGTGCCGCAACCTGCAAGGTGAAGTTAAAGCGGTGGGAAATCTTCAGGCATTTGAAGTGCGAAATCCGGGTTCATACGGCCCGAGGGTTTTGAGCTCAATCCTTTTCTTTTGCCAATCGACAAGGCCCCGGCAGTTTGGTGGGATTTTTTCAGAAAGTGCGCATCACCTTGTCGAAGGCGCGCATCAATTTTATGGTTTGTTCCTTTTCCCTGGAAGTCAGCTCAGATTCCGGAAAATCGTTGCCCCAGTAAGCATTGGCGATCACGGTCGAAGCCCGGTTCACCAGGTCGATGAGCCGTTGGGCGGAACCTGCCTGGAGGTACAGGCTGGCATCATTGACGATCAGGATCGGCCGGGCAAGCTCATTGGCCCTGTCCAGCAGTTTGTCGATGGCCCGGGCGTTGGCAAGGGCCAAACTGGCTGCCGTTTGAGGTGTTTTGGCTGTCAGACGGGGAGCGACTATCCCGGCCGTCAGATAGATGGTATCGCCGGCCGGGCAGGCCAGCTTACCGCCGGCACCTTTTGTTACCTCCGGTGCCAGGTCCAGGACGGTGATCCGGCGGGCCAGGCCTGCGTCTATCAGTTTTTTGAGAATCAGCGCCGTCTTGCGGGTCTTGCCGCATTTGAGCCGGCCGATAAACAGGGTGCGCCTGCCCAGGTAATTGCTGATTTTTTCGTCGCCCATTTGTATCTCTCAACCTGCAAGGGTTGATCCTGGTCAAAGCCGGTAGATGATGAAAGCCGCCAGTGCACCGGCGGCCAGGAAAAGTGCCAGCCAGTCCCTGGCCCGCATTTTGAAATCGCGGGTGAAACTGCGGCCGGGACGGCCGAAGCCCCGGGCGGCCATGGCCTCTGCCATCTCCTCGGCCAACTGGAAAGACTGCAGCACCAGGGGAATAAAAAGTGCCGGCCAGTAACGAATGGCCCGCCAGCCGGGTTCCAGGGGGATGCCGCGGCAGCGCTGGGCCTCGATCACCCTGCGGGTTTTGCGGCCGATGACCGGCACAAACTGGAGGGCCGCCGTAAAGACGAAGGCCGCCTCGAAAGGCAGGCCCCAGCGGATAAGGGCATTGCCCAGTTCATCGGCCGCGGTGGTGATGAAAAATGCGAAAAAGACCGCCGTCACCCCGATCAGCTTGATGGCCGCCAGCATTCCGGCGCTCTTGCCGGCCCCCAGGCCGGTCACCAGACCGAAAAAAACAGCCATGGGCAGTACCATTGCCAGCCATTTCAAAAAGGACTTTAAGGACTTGGCGGCGGCAATCAAAATCACGCCAGCCCCAAGCAGGCTTGCAGCAGTGGTGATCCTGGCGGCAAGGGCTACGGCCGTGGCTCCAAGCAGGGCCAGGACGAGTTTTGTACGCGGATCTAGCATCGCATTTTTTGCCCGCAACGACGTTGCCAAATAAAAAAGTCGGTCGGCTCCAGGCCGGCTGAGTTCATCAGGTCCTGATCGTCCATCAGATCCGCGGGGTCCGCCTGGCGCAGGACCCGGCCGCCGGCCATCAATATCCAGTCGGCGGCATGAGCGTGGGCAAATTCCAGGTCATGGGTGATGATGATTACCGTGTGCCCCCGGCCGGTCAGGGTGCCGATGGTTTTGCCCAGGGCGGCCTTGAAATCGGCGTCCTGTCCGGCGGTGGGTTCGTCGAGGATCAGAATTTGCGGCTTGGCTGCCAGGGCGGCAGCGAAGGCGACCCGCTTTTTCTCTCCGCCCGAAAGACGAAAAGGCGGCCGGTTCATGATTTTCTGAAGGCCGAAGCGCTGTTCGAGTCGCTCGATCCAGGCCTGATCCAAATTACCCAGCATCTGCGGGGCCACGGCTATCTCGTCTCTTACGGTAAGCTTGAAAAACTGGTCGGCCGGATTCTGAAACACCGTTCCTATGTGCCTGGCAAGCCAAGAGGCCCTTGCCGCACTCACATCCTTGCCCCCCAGCAGCACCTTGCCCCGGGCCGGCCTGGCCAGGCCGTTGAGATGGCGCATCAGGGTTGTCTTGCCCGACCCGTTGGCCCCCACGACGGCCACGCAAGCCCCGGCCCGAATCCGGATGTTGATATCGTCAAGGGCAAAGCCGCCTGCTTTCCGGGATGCCAGCTTCCTGGTCTCCAAGATGACCTCGCCGGCCTTGCCGGTGGCCGCTGGGACGCCAGGAACCGGGTATCCCGGAAACTCTGCGACCTTTTTGAGCAACCGTCCCAAATCGGTGTGGATGGTTTCCAGTCCCAGTTTGCGTGACAGTTCAACCGCCAGCGGGACCTGCAGCCCATATCGGCGCAGGTCGGATTTCAGCACATATTGGGGTGGGCCGTCCA
>JALVRI010000636.1 GCA_027031325.1 Desulfobacteraceae bacterium | reverse complement strand
TCGATCCTTGCCCTGAGTTCTTCCAGGTTGATCGGTTTGGTCAGATAATCGTCCACTCCGGCTTTGAGGCCGTTGACAATATCGGCCCTGGTGTCCTGGGAGCTTATCAGGATCAAATAGATGTAATGATCATGCTTGGAAGTGCGGATCCGGTTGCACAGTTCCAGGCCATCGAGCTCCGGCATCAGCCAGTCGCTTATGACCATGTCAAAGTCTTCTTGCTGGATTGCATCCCAGGCCTGGGATCCATCGGAGACGGTTTTTATCTGGTGGCCATGAGCCTTGAGGCTCTTTTCCAGCAAGGACAGGGTTACTTTGTCATCGTCTACCAGCAGAATCTTCATGGTTGCTCCCTTGAAACAGCTTCCGGCAACTCCGGCGCTGGTCTTTTACCCCATGGGGCAGACCTAGGCTGCCAGAAAAATTATCGGTAGGACAGGGGCAAACTTGAGCCGTCCGGCAAGGATCTTGAAGTCTTTAGTTAAAGTGTGGAGATTCCATGACGATATAGACAATGAGAGAATGTGCTGAATCGCTGAGAGCGTACTGCGGCCGGCTGTGATAGTTATGCCAGCGGTAAGGACGGTAAGAAGAAGCCGAGATTGGGGAAGTCAGCCTTGTACGCCGCAAGCGGGTAATTACCGGGGGGAGGTAAATGAAGATACTGGTTGCCGAAGACGATTTCATTTCAAGAAATCTGCTGATAAAGTTGCTGCAAAAGATCGGTTACCAGGTTACGGCGGCCGAAAACGGCGCCGAGGCCTGGCGATACTTTCAGCAAGACTACTTTGAGATGGTGATCACCGACTGGATGATGCCTGAAATGGACGGTCTTGCCTTGTGTGACAAGATCCGCAGCACCGTTCAGGATCGCTATATCTATGTAATCATTCTCACCGCCCGGGACCGGAAAGACGATCTGCTTCAGGTTTTTCAATCCGGAGCGGACGACTACATCCCCAAACCCTTCGACCCTGATGAACTTAAAGCCAGGGTAAAGACAGGACGTAGAATCGTGGAGCTTGAAAAAGACCATAGAAGGTTGCAGGAAGTCCTGATAGAAAGCCGTAACAAGCTCAGGATAGTGTTCGATTCCCTTCAAGAAGAGATAATCGCCCTCGACAGGCAAAGAAAAGTAGTCTCGGCCAACAAGACCTTTTTGGCGGTAAACGGCTTGTCCTACGAGCAGATAATCGGAGCCGCCTGGCTGGACAGACCCGATGCCCACTACGGACGTTTCGATGAAAAAAAAGTTCGCCAGCTGATCAGCCTGGTGTTTGAAACAGGCAGTCCCCAGAACTACCTGGACAAGTGGGTGGACACACATGGCCAGGTAAATTACAAGCAGGTCACCTGTCTTCCGATAAAGGATGAAAAAGGCACGGTTTTCCAGGTTGTAATCGTTTTCAAGGATATCACCGAAGAACGCCGCAAGTCCGAGGAGATCAAGGGCCTGAACAAGAAGATAATCGAAAGCGCGGCCCAGATCGAAGCCAAGAACAAAAAGCTGGAGGCCGCTCTAAAGAGGTTGGAAGAGACCCAGGCCCAGATGCTTCAGTCGGAAAAAATGGCTTCAATCGGCCAGCTGGCCGCCGGGGTGGCGCACGAAATAAACAATCCGACCGGGTTTGTCAGCAGCAACCTGAAAACACTGGAAGACTACCAGGAAGATATAGACGGATTGATTTCAAAATATCACCAACTCAAGGAACTGGTGGCGCAGGAGTGTCATGGCGAATGTTCTTCCGAAAAAATCGGCGCCTTGCTGGAAGAAATAAAAGAATATGAAACGGAGATAGATCTTGATTATATCCAGGAAGATGTGCGCGACCTGATCAAAGATTGCCGCGAGGGAACGGAGCGGATAAAGAAAATCGTAATGGATCTAAAGGATTTCGCCCATCCTGGTGAAGGCGTCTTGCAGGAAACCGATCTCAACAAGGGCCTCGAATCCACCCTCAACGTTGTTTACAACGAGTTGAAATACAAGGCTACGATCGTAAAGGAGTTTGGACAATTGCCCCTGATTCAGGCCTATCCCCAACAACTGAACCAGGTATTTATGAACATACTGGTCAATGCGGCCCAGGCCATAGAAAAAAAGGGTGAAATCAGGATAGTTACCGAAGCGGTCGACGGATACGTCCAGGTAAAGATCAGTGATACCGGCTGTGGAATTCCGAAAGAAAACCTCAACAAGATCTTCGATCCCTTTTTTACCACCAAGGACGTCGGCAAAGGTACCGGTCTGGGAATGAATATCGCCTACGGTATCGTCAAGAAACACAATGGAACCATCAAGGTGGAGTCCACGCTAGGCAAAGGGACCACCTTTACTATCAAGCTTCCCGTAAACCGGGAACCGGATGATGGGAATTCATCTTAATGTCTTGTCTGTCTGAGGATGCTGAACTTTGCCGGACATAATGTGACCCCGGCCGGGACGGTGGTCATGGAACCGAAATTACTCCTGGTCGATGACGATGAGCAAGTGCTCAAGAGTCTCAAAAGAATGTTGCGCGGCCGGGATTACGAAATCATCGCGGTCACAAGTGCCGCCGAGGCACTGGAGCTTGCCCGCCGGCATGATATCGGAGTGGTTATTTCCGACCAGATGATGCCCGAGATGGACGGAGTCACTTTCCTGGAGAGACTTGGCCGAATAAGTCCCGACACGGTCAAGCTGATGCTGACCGGTTATGCCAGCTTTCAAAACGCACTGGATGCCATAAATCGGTGCCATGTCTTTGAGTATCTTCAAAAACCCTGGACTGCCGAAGGTTTGAGTCAGGCCCTCGAGCGCGCTTTTCGTCACTGGCGGCTGGTGGTGGAAAACAAGCGCCTGAACGCAATCACGCAGGAGCAGAATGATGCCTTGAAAAGACTGAACGCCGAACTTGAAAAAAGGGTGCGCTCACGTACACGGCAGCTGGCAGAAGCGGTGCGCGAAGGAGTCTTGATGCTGGCCCAGGCAGCTGAGGCAAAGGACGACGATACCGGTGGACACGTTCTACGGATAAAGCGGCTGACGACAGCCATTGCCCTCGAGCTGGGTCTTGATTACGAAGAGGCCGAGCGAATTGGTTTTTTCAGCATGATGCACGATGTGGGCAAGATCCACGTTCCCGACCGCATTCTGCAAAAGAAAGGCCCGCTTACGCCCGAGGAGTGGAAGATAATGCAGAGTCATACCCTGGCCGGGGAAAAGATTCTCGGGACCACCTCCTTTTACGCAACGGCCCGTAAAATCGCCCGCAGCCACCATGAGAAAATGGACGGCAGCGGCTATCCCGACGGCTTGAAAGGCGACCGGATACCTTTTGAGGCCAGGATTGTGGCCGTTGCCGATGTTTACGACGCTCTCGGCCATGAGCGACCGTACAAGCCTGCCTGGCCGCGGCAAAAAGTTTTGACGGAGATGCGGCGCTTGTCAGGATGGCATCTCGATCCGGAAATAGTTTCCGCCTGGTTTGAAGTCTTGAGGCGCGGTGAACAATTGCACGGGAGTTGAGTTTTGACCACCAAAACCAAGCACACCTTGTTGTTGGTCGATGATGAGCCTTCCATCACAAAGGCCCTCAAACGTCTTTTCCGCAAGGAAGGTTATCGGATCCTGACCGCCGATTCCGGCTACACCGGCCTGGAAATTCTGCAGAACTCCGACCTGCCGGTATCCCTTATCATTTCCGACCAGCGCATGCCGGGAATGAACGGCGCCGAGTTTTTGGAAAAGGCCAGGACGATTTGCCCGGATGCGGTTCGTTTCCTGCTTACCGGCTACTCGGACATGGATGCCGTCATTGCCGCTGTCAACAAGGGGGAAATCCACAGGTACTTGACAAAACCCTGGAACGATGAAGATCTGCTGCTCCAGGTGCGCCAAGCACTGAGACAATACGAGCTTGTAGCGGAAAATCGGCGCCTTACCGAACTTACAGCCAGGCAGAACCGCGAGCTTGCCGAACTGAACAAGAACCTGGAAAAGAAAGTAGCCGAGCGAACAAAACAGATTATTTTACAAAACAAGGTCCTCGAAAAGGTCAATCGCAAGCTTGAAAAAAGCTTCATGGATTCCATCCGTTTGCTGGCAACCCTGGTTGAAACCCTCAAACCCCAGCTAGGCCGGACAATGCGTCACGTTTCCCAGCTTGCCCGCAGCGTGGCCGAAGATTTCGACCTTGAAAAGGCGGAATTGGACAAGATCGAAATGGCGGGGATGATTCACGACATCGGCCTGCTTGGTTTCCCTGAAAGCATCTTGACAAAAGATGTGGACCGGATGAGCGAAGAAGAATTTCGTCTTTTCAGCCAGCATCCTGTAATTGCGTCGATATGCCTGGAAGGGGTGGAAAAATTGTCAGAAATAGGGGAAATAGTGCTTTTCCATCATGAGTGTTTTGATGGTTCCGGTTTTCCCAACGGTCTGAGAGGTGAGCAGATACCACTGGGCGCGCGGATCATTCTGCCGGTTTCAGACTACTGCAGGATAGTCGATACCTGGCCCCGCGAAATTAACAAGCTGATTTCAAGGATAAGGCGGCATTTCGATTCTTCGGTCTGGAAATCTTTCACCCTCGATGACGATCCCGAGCAGGTGGTTGAGGACGCCGCCCAGCAGATGCTTCTCAGGGGCGCCAACCGCAGGTACGACCTGGAGGTGGTCAATACCCTGATCAAAAAAATCCGCGCGGCCAAGCAGGTTTCTCCTACCTGTATAATCGAAACCGCAAGACTTGCTCCGGGAATGGTGCTGATGGAAGATCTGAGGCTTACAGACGGCCGCCTTTTGTTGACCCGGACGACCCGCCTGAAATCATCGGCGGTCGAAGCCATTGCCAAGATCGCAGCCCGGGGCTTGTTACCGGGAAAAATCAAGGTGGCCATAGATGATTCGGGCCAAACCGGACAGGGCGAGGTGAACTGACATGGGACTTGATTCCATCCAGGAAAAACTGGAAGCCATCGAAACGCTGCCCACGCTTCCAACCATTGCCATGGAAGTCAACCGGATGCTCATGGACTATGAGACTCCGTTGGAAGAGCTCACCGCCTTGTTGAAAAACGACCAGTCCATCGTTCCCCGAATCCTCAAACTCGTCAATTCCGCCTTCTTCGGGTTCCGTTCCAAGGTGGGCAGTATCTCCCATGCCATCGTGCTGCTTGGCTACAACATGGTCCGCAATGCCATCGTTTCCTTGACCGTAATCGATTCTCTGAAAATGAAAAAGCAGTTCGAAGGATTTGATGTGGTCGAGTTCTGGAGACATGCGGCCGCGGTTGCGGTTACCAGCAAGCATCTTGCCGAACGGGCAAGGACCGAGGCCAGGGAAGATGCGTTTACCGCAGGGCTGCTGCATGACATCGGGAAACTCATCCAGGCCCAGTATTTCCCGTCTTACTTCGACAAGGTGTGGACATGCGTTCGGCTGGAAAGACTGCCGTATTCCGAGGCCGAGAAAAAAGCGCGCATAATCGACCACTGCCAGATGGGGGCGGTATTGGCCCGCAAATGGAGGCTGCCCGACCGCCTGGTGAGAGTTGTCCGCCGGCACCACACGGCTCCGTTGAAAAACGGTGGTGATGAATTGAGTACCACCGTCTTTCTGGCCGACACCATCGTCAACATGTTCATGCCCTTGCCGGCATCCTTTTTGCGCCGTGAGGACAAAAGGCGCATATTCCAGTCATTGCCACCTGCATTGTGGGAGACTTTCAGGGACAGCAAGCACTGGTTCCGGGACCTGGAGGAAGATATCGAGGCGGCCTGCAAGTTCTTCATATCCGGAGAATAGCCATCATGAAGGAGAAAAAACATACTGTCTTGCTGGTGGATGATGAGCAAAACATCCTCAACTCGTTGCGGCGGCTTTTGCGAAAAGAACCATACCAGCTCCTGACAAGCACCAGTGCCGAGGAGGCCTTCGATTTACTGGCGAAAAACGATGTTCAACTGATAATCTCTGACAATCGGATGCCGGGTATGGACGGCATCGAGTTTTTCGCCCGGGTCAAGGAAAAGTACCCGGATATCATCCGGATCATCCTTACAGGGTACACCGATGTGGACGCCATAACCGAGTCGATCAACAAGGGCCATATCTACAAGTTTTTCCTTAAGCCCTGGAACGATCACAACCTGAAACTGGAAATCCGCAAAGCCCTGGAACAGTACGATCTTATCCAGGACAATATTCGACTCGACAAAAAGGTGATCGAGCAAAACCGCAAGCTCAAGGAGATGAATGAACATCTTGAGGACCTGGTGCGGGAAAGAACCCGTGAACTTGAACTTCAGAACCGGGCCCTGGAACTGTCCCATGCAATCCTGGCGGATCTTCCTCTGGCCATAATGGGCGTAAGTGCCGATTCTCTGATCGTTTTGATGAACAATAAGGCCCGGGCTGTTTTAGGCAGTGACAGGATCCAGGTTGGATGCGAAATAGAAAGCTGTTTCCCAAAAGAACTGTGCGCCAAGATACAACGAACCCTTGAAAATGGATGTTGCCGGACGAGGGACGAATGTAACCTGGAAAACGAAGACTACAAGGTGGAAGTGATTCCCCTTTCAGGTCGCTTTCAGGGACAAGGAGGGGTTCTTATTTTCCACCCCCAAAAGTCCGGGGACTAACCCTGCCGGGTCGCAGCTTGAATAATGAAGGATAGCATGAAAAAGCCTTACACAGTATTGTTTGTAGACGACGAAAAGCAAATCCTGCGTTCTTTGCAACGCCTGGTGCGCAATGAGCCCTACCAGGCTGTTTTCGCCCAAGGTGGACCCGCCGCCCTTGATCGCATGCAGCAGGGTGGGATCCACGTTCTGGTCACTGACATGCACATGCCCGGAATGGACGGCCTGGAATTGCTGGAAAGGGTGGAATCGTACTGGCCGGAGACCATCAGGCTGATTCTGTCCGGCCGCTCGGATTCGGGCTCCATTCTGGATGCCATCAACAAGGGAAACATCTACCGTTACATCACAAAGCCCTGGGACAATCGCGAGTTGAGAATAATCGTGCGCCAGGCTCTGGAACTCTATGGCCTCCAGGACGAACGCAAACGGCTGCTGAAACGGCTGGAACAGCAAAACCGTCTTTTGGAACGCAAGGTTGAAGAAAGGTCACGCCAACTGCTGAAAACCAGAAGCCAGGCCGAAATCGGGAAATATGCCTCGCAACTGGTGCACAACCTGCGAAATCCCCTCCACAGCCTTTCCAGTGCCCTTGATTTCATCGATTACCTTATCCTGAACCAGGACGCAGGGGCTGAAAAACTTGAAAAGGCTGTCAGGATCGCCAAAGACAGTGCCGATGATCTCAAGCGGATAATATCCAGTATCCTGGATCATGCCCACCGGGATGCTCATTTCAACCTGGAACCGGTAGACCTGAACCGGATCATCCAACAGGTTCTCGAATATTATCGCATCAATCCTGTTTTCAATACCCAAATCAAGAAAAACATCCAATTGGCTGACAACCTGCCCGCAATCCTGGCAAATTCATCCCAGATCAAGCAGATCGTGGACAATTTGATCAGCAATGCCATCGATGCCATGGAAAGCAGTGCCGAAAAAATACTTGCCGTTCAAACTTACAGCAATCGCCACGCGGTTTTTATCAAGGTAAGTGACAGCGGGTCTGGAATCATGCCAGAACACATGGAACTTATATTCAATTCAGATTTTACCACCAAGCCGCCCGACAAGGGCACGGGCCTGGGATTGGCAAGTGTCAAGACCATGGTGGACGCTTACAACGGCACCATCAACGTGGAATCCACCCCGGGCAAGGGAACAACTTTCATCATCCAGCTTCCTGTAGGCCGCAGCCTCCAGGTCAAAGAAGCCCGGATAGTCCCGGATTATGCACCTTGAATCGATGGGTCGGGAAACTGTAATTTCCGGAGTTTATGGAGCTTGACAGCGGGGCGATCATGAAGGTAGGTTGATTACCCGTCGTCTTGGGCGGTTTTTGCTGCTCGCCTAGGACCAAGATTCGGGACGAGGTACCTTTATGTCGATTGTTGCCGTTAT
>JALVRI010000635.1 GCA_027031325.1 Desulfobacteraceae bacterium | reverse complement strand
GACAAAAGGGGTGTGCAAGTGTGATTGCGACCGGGGTGGAGCGGACCTGGGCTGTTACTTCTTTTTGGCCGATGCCTGCTGTATAGCGGAGTGATTTGCTGAATATCCAGTGCGTACCTGTAATGCCGGGCTAAAGATTATCTAGCCGGCGCCGATGAGTTGAGCAAAGCGGTTCTTGCCGGCAAACGGTCTGAAGAATTGTACAGGCATTTGCAATTCAGGTGGAGCCTCCGGACCATTGGCGGAACACTCACATAAGGGGGAATCGTATGAAAATCCATCCTTTTTTTGTCGGATTGATGCTGGCTGCTGCAATGGCGCTTTGCATGTTGCCGGTTCCCTGTCAGGCCGAACAGACCGTTACCCTGTGTTTGAATTACCCTGAGTCAGGACCTTACGCCAAGCAGGGGCTCGACCAGTGGCGAGCGGCTGAAATGGCACGCATTGAAATTAACGCCAAAGGTGGGATCTTGGGCCGAAAAGTTGAATTCAGGATGTACGATTCCAAGTCCAATCCAAAGGTGACGGTTAAAAACGTCACCGATGCCATCGACAATGGCAAAGTAAAGATGGTCTTTGGGGGCTCTTCAAGCGCTGTGGCCATTGCCGCCGGAAATGTTTGCAAGAAGAAAAAAAATCTGTTTTTCGGCACCTTGACCTATTCCACAACGACTACTGGCGAGGCAGCAAATCGTTACTCTTTCCGCGAATGTTACAATTCATGGATGGCAGGCAAGGCCCTGGCCGACTATCTGAGGCGGCATTTCCAGGGAAAGAAATTTTTTTACATCAGCGCGGATTATACTTGGGGATGGACCACAGAAGCTTCCATCAGAAGATTTTCGGGTACCGAAGACAAGAATTATCACAAAGGGGTAAGGACACCATTTCCTTCCAAGGATTTCAAGAAAGCCCTTAAGATTGCCCGCCGGGAAAAACCGGATGTGCTGGTGCTGGTCCTTTTCGGCCAGGAAATGGCAACTGCCATTCGGCAGGCGGTTGCCATGGGCATGAAAGAACATATGCAGATCGTGGTTCCCAACCTCACCCTCGGGATGGCCGAACGGGGAACTCCCAAGGCCATGGAGGGGGTTGTGGGAGCTTTGCCCTGGACCTGGAAAGTGCCTTACAAGTACAACTACAGCCGGGGCATGGAATTTGTTGAAAAGTTTTCCCGCCGTTACAACCGTTATCCCAGCACGTCCGGGGCATCCGCCTATACTATCATGTACGAATACAAAAATGCCGTCGAAAGAGCGGGAACATTTGCGGTGCCTGCTGTTATCAGGGCTTTGGAAGGCCACAAATACAGACTGCTCAAGGATGAACAGCTATGGCGGGCCTTTGACCACCAGTCGGTACAGACGGTATACGTGGTGCGTTGCAAACCTGCTGATGAAGTTGTCAGTGACAAGTATCATCTTGATTATTTCGAGATTATCAGCAGCATTCCCGGAAGAAAGGCCGCCAGGACCAGGGCCGAGTGGAATGCTGTCAGGAAGGCGGCTGGTAAACCTACCAGCCTGGAAAAGCTTCCCGGTGAATAAGGCCACGCTTTTGGGAGTGAATCGGACCCGAAGCGTAAGGTAAAAGAAAACCCTGGTAGACGGAAAAAAGGCAAGCAAGGCCGGATCAAAGGCCTATTCGGTAAAACATCAATTTAAAGTGAAGCGACTGAGTTTGAAGGAGGGGGTTTATGGCATAACCGGAATGCGCTCTGGCAAGAAGATTTCAAATGATTGGGTATGGATTGGGCGAATGTTGATACCAGGATGACCATTTTGTCAGATTCGTTGAACTGGAATTCATCCGGACGATTTTGAGGAGCGGATTGGAGCTATGAAGAAGCATTCTTTTTTTATCTGCTTGTTGTGTGGTTTGTTGTTGTTGGCAACCAGCGGTTTTGCCGAAGAAAAGGTTACGATTGCATTAAATTATCCCGAAACGGGGCCTTACGCCAAGCAGGGTCTGGAGCAGTGGAGGGCCGCAGAGCTTGCCCGCCTTGAAATAAACGCCGATGGCGGAATCCTGGGAAAGAAAATAGAGTTCCGTTTGTACGATTCAAGAACAAACATGAAAGTAACCACCAGAAATGTGATCGACGCCATCGACAACGGCGGGGCCCGGATGGTCTTCGGGGGTCTTTCCAGTGCCGTCGCCATCGCCGCTGCGCGGGTATGCAAAAGCAGAAAAACTCTGTATTTCGGAGCCACTACTTCGAACACCAACACCTGCGAGGAAGCTTCACGTTACAGCTTCAGGGGCTATTACAATGCCTGGATGATAGCAAAGTGCCTGGCGAACTACATGCGCAGGAATTTTAAGGGTAAGAAGTATTTCTACATCACAGCAGACTATACATGGGGATGGACCACGGAAGCATCTATCAGGAAGTTTTCCGGAACGGAGGACAAGGCCGTCCACAAGGGTATAAGAACTCCGTTTCCTTCAAAGGATTTCAGGCGAGCGTTGAAAATCGCCCGCCGGTCAAAACCCGATGTCCTTGTTTTGATCCTTTTCGGCCAGGAAATGGCGACCGCTATTCGACAGGCCACCGCCATGGGAATGAAAGATGAAATGCAGATCGTTGTACCGGCGCTTTCAATCGGTGTGGCCGAACGGGG
>JALVRI010000634.1 GCA_027031325.1 Desulfobacteraceae bacterium | reverse complement strand
CCAACCAGTATCGATCGCCGAAGCAAACTCTTGCAATCTAACCTCAGCTGGCGTATTGTGAAAACGATTGGGCGGAAACTGATCATTATCCAAACTTCTGCGGCTGCCATGGACAAAACCATCAAGATTCTGGTCGTCTGTTTCGCTGCCTTGGGCATCGGCCTGTTCTCTTACCACTGGATCAGCCAATGGCACAACCAAGAGCTTGAATCGGCGATCGAGAAGGAACGATCTGCCTGCCAACGACGGATGGAAAAGTTGCGGGCCGAGATCGCAAAGCTGGAACAACAGCTGCACCAGCAAGCAACGCCTGCTTCCGAACCCGATCTCAGCAGTATTTTCGGCACCGCCGCCCCCAAAAATGTGGTGGAACCAACTGTGGATTGCCGCAAGACCACCCGCCAGGTAGTGGCCTTTTTTCAGTACCTGGACCGCAAGTCATACCTCATCTGGCCCGATATCAACATGCGGGCCGAGGCCCTCTTTGAAAACATCTTCAAGAAACTGGCCGCCGCCCCCCCCACCAACGTTGGTGAAATGGACGATATTTTCACCCTGGTCAAGAACGTAACCCATTTTTACCGGGTGTTGGGCAAAGACCGTATCGACCTGCTGAAGGAGATCCTGAAAAGCGAAAAGCAAATAATAGAGCCGGCCATGGCCGTCATGTTCAACTGGATATTATATTGCAATGCCGGTATGCCGCCCGACACAGCCGATGAAACCCTCAAGACCATGTATCAATACGCCGGTTTCTTCCTCAACACCCTTGGCGGTCGCAGCTACCTGTTGCGACGCGACTCGAAATTGAGGATGCTGGTAAGCTATTACAGCCTACTGGTTGTCGACAAGGCAAACGACGCCAAGATGAATGCCTATGGCATCGATGTCAGGCCTTATATCGACTACCTCTTGTATGACATCAGCAACCAGAAAGGCTTGCTCTACCATCGGGTCTACCTTACCCGCTTGAATGCCCTGCGTGAAAAATATCAATAAAATTTAAAATTGAAACCAAGAACAAGGGTGCATGCCGGTCAAATCAAGGCAGGATGGATCATGAGCCCGGATTTTGCAGCCGGCGAGCTTGCCGAAGATGCGAGCCAGAGGGCAGGCAGACCTGCTTTGGTACTTCAACTGCCCCACAACGAAGCAGATTCAGTAACATCGCAAGCCCCTTGCGGCTTCAAATGCCTGATGATTTATCACCGATTGAATTTCACCTTTTGAGTGAAAGCGCGGACAGGAACAAATAGATGCAAGCTTATACAATAATTCAATGAAATTACTTTTCAGGCATTTGAAGTGCATAATCCGGGTTGAACAGCTATTTCTCATTTACCTGGTAGACGATCACCAGGTCTGAACCATGATCCGGCTGCTGGCCGCAGCCTATCAAGCCGCGGCCTTCAAGCGGAAGCTGTTCGCGGTGTAAAAAACGTGTCTCACTTCCCCGGCAGCGGATGTAAGTCCCGTTGGTGCTGTGATCGAAAATAAAAAAACGCTCGCGGAGCAACTCGATCCGGGCATGCAGGCGTGAGACATGCCTGTCATCCACGATCAAATCATTGGTATCGCCCCTGCCGATGGACAGGGTGGGCCGCTCGGGACCGAGGGTCCAGAGTCTTCCCCTGTATTCCACTGATAAAACGGCTTTCACCGTAGGGGTGGCAGCCCGGGCGGTGTTGGTGGCCCCACCGCCAACCATGGTCATCTCTTCCAGCTCACCCCAAAAGACTTCATACAACCGGACCGGCCTCTGCTTGCCCTTTACCCTGGTTTCATCCACAAGACGGGTTCCCTTGAGCCTATCGGCATCCACCAGTTCAAGGGTCTGCTCGGTGGTCAGGATCTGGTCAGCCTTGGCCTGAGCCGCCACCCGGGCCGCCAGGTTGACGGCATCCCCAAACACGTCCTGGTCTTCAAGGATTACCGGGCCGTGGTTCAGGCCTATCCTGAGCTTGATTTCGTAGGGCGCCAGGCGGGGATCGGAAGCCACGTTCTCCTGAATGGCGACAGAGGCCAACGTACCCTTCAAGGCAGAGTCGAAGACGCTCATCACCTCGTCGCCGATGGTCTTGATAATCCTGCCACCATGACTTTCCACCGTGACCGCGATACGCTCGAGACAGGCGGCCATTATTTGCCTGGCGGTTTTGTCACCCAGCTGTTCATAAAGCCTGGTACTGCCGGCTACATCAGCAAATACGATGGTGGCCATATGCAATTCGGCCATGAAGGCCCCCGTGGCAATCAACCGTTAACTATTTCAAAAAATAGGAGTTTAACCGATTAATGCCACGCATGAAAGGCCCTGTCAAGGCGAGCCGCTAGGGGCGCTTTGAACCCGGATTTTGCAGCTGGCGAGTTTGCCGAAGATGCGAGGCCGCAGGGCAGGCAGACCTGCTCTAGTACTTCAACTGCCCTCCAACAAAGCAGATTCGGTAAAATCACAAGCCCCTTGCGGCTTCAAATGCCTGATGATTTATCACCTAATGAACTTCACCTTGCCGGTGAAGGCACGACCGGGAACAAATACATGCTAACCATGTAATAATCCAATGTAATTGCTTATTGCAGGCATTTGAAGTGCATAATCCGGGTTTAATCCGTATCCGGGTACAG
>JALVRI010000633.1 GCA_027031325.1 Desulfobacteraceae bacterium | reverse complement strand
ATTTTGCCCCAGGCCCTGCGGGTGATCATCCCGCCGCTTACCAGCCAAATGCTGAACCTGACCAAAAACAGCTCTCTGGCGGTCGCCATAGGTTTTCCGGACTTCGTTTCGGTGGCCAACACCACCATCAATCAGACCGGCCAGTCGATAGAAGGTGTCGCCTTGATAATGGCGGTTTACCTTGTTTTCAGTCTTTCGACCTCGGCCTTCATGAACTGGTACAACAAGAAGGTGAAACTGGTGGAAAGATAATAAGCCATGGCTTATCCTGAAGTTCAAGACAAGGCGGAGGATTTGAAACCACCGGTTATCCAGGTCGGGGTGATCGGCTGGATCCGGACCAACCTTTTCAACGGCTGGCTCAGCAGCCTCCTGACCTTGGTTTCCCTCTATATCCTTGCCAAAACCGTTCCCCCGTTTTTCCGCTGGGCGTTTCTGGATGCCGCCTGGAACACCGCCGGGGAGGCCTGCCGTGCCAGCCAGGGGGCCTGTTGGTCGGTGGTGACCAAGAACCTGCGGTTTATCATTTTCGGCTTTTATCCCTACCATCTTCACTGGCGTCCATTGCTGGCGATGATCATGCTCTTTGTTCTGTTGTTCCTGAGCCGCGAGCGTTCCAATTGGAAGCCCTGGCTGCTTTACAGCTGGCTGATCGGCCTGGGGGCCATGGGGCTGCTGATGCGGGGAGGGATACTGGGGCTGGAGCCGGTTGAAAGCAGCCAGTGGGGCGGATTGCCCTTGACCTTGCTGCTTTCCGTTTTCGGCCTTACCGCGGCCTATCCCCTGGGGGTGATCCTGGCCCTGGGCCGCCGCAGCAGGATGCCGGCCATACGATATCTGTGCGTGGTTTACATTGAGCTGATCCGCGGAGTTCCCCTTATCAGCCTCCTTTTCATGGCATCGATCATTTTCCCTCTTTTCCTGCCGGAGGGCATCACCATCAACAAGATCCTGAGGGCCCAGGTGGCCATAATCCTCTTTACGGCCGCTTACATCGCCGAAGTCGTCCGGGGCGGTTTGCAGGCCATGCCCAAGGGGCAATACGAGGCCGCCGAGTCCCTGGGCCTGAATTACTACCAGACCATGCGCCTGGTTATCCTGCCCCAGGCCCTGAAAATAGTCATTCCACCCACGGTCAGTATTCTGATCTCGGCTTTCAAGGATACTTCCCTGGTGGTGATCATTGCCTTGTTCGATGTCCTCAAAACGACTCAATCGGTCTTGTCCAATCCGGAATGGATGGGCTTCAGCCGTGAAGCGTATATCTTTCTCGCCCTGCTTTATTTCCTGGGCTGTTTTTCCATGTCGAATTACAGCCGCAAGCTGGAAAAAGAACTTTCGGCCGGAGAACTTTGACCCGTATCAATCGTGGTATCTCGAGAGGTCCAGATGAACTCCAAATCAAATAATACTTCCGAGTTGCAACATGACCGCCAGGCGATAATCCAGATTATCGACATGCACAAGTGGTTCGGTGAATTCCATGTTCTGAAGGGAATAAACCTTGAAGTTCAGAAGAAAGAACGGATAGTGATATGCGGTCCTTCCGGCTCCGGCAAGTCCACCTTGATCCGCTGTATCAACCGCCTCGAAGAACATCAGCGGGGAAGAATCATCGTCGATGGTATCGAGCTGACCAACAATATAAAGAACATCGAGAAAATCAGGGCCGAAGTCGGCATGGTTTTTCAGCATTTCAACCTCTTTCCCCACCTGACGATCCTCGAGAACCTGACATTGGGGCCGATCTGGGTCCGCAAGGTGCCCAGGAAAGAAGCCGAAGAAACGGCCATGTACTATCTCGAAAAGGTCCACATCGCCGAACAGGCCCACAAGTATCCGGGGCAGCTTTCAGGCGGCCAGCAGCAGAGGGTGGCCATTGCCCGCAGTCTGTGCATGGCTCCCAAGGTGATGCTGTTCGATGAGCCGACTTCGGCCCTCGACCCTGAAATGATCAAGGAAGTCCTGGATGTGATGATCGAGCTGGCCCAGGAAGGAATGACCATGATCGTGGTCACCCATGAGATGGGCTTTGCAAAGAGCGTGGCCCACCGGGTGCTTTTCATGGATTACGGTCAAATCGTCGAGAGCAATACACCGGAAGAGTTTTTTGCCAATCCCAGGCACGAGCGGACCAAGCTCTTTTTGAGCCAGATCCTGCACTGAACCCTGATTTTGGGTCCCGGCTCATTTGCTTGTGAGAAGGACTTTTTCCAGCCTTTCGGTCATGAAATCCAGTTCCACATCATCGATGATCAGCGGCGGCGAAATTCTGATGGTGTGGCCGTGGCTGTCGTTGGCCAGCAATCCCAGATCGAGCAGCCGCCGGCAAAAATCCATGGCCCTGCCGCCTTTTACCTGGATGCCGATGAAAAGGCCCCGGCCGCGGACCTCTGCTACGTGGGGTGAGCGGGCCGCTATCGCCTTCAATCTTTCCATCAGGCGTCTTCCCTGGTGGGCCGCCCGCTCGGCAAGTTTTTCTTCTTCCAGGACATCCAGGGCGGCGATGCCGGCGACACATGCCAGGGGGTAGCCGCCATAGGTTGAACCGTCGGAGCCGACCGAAAATACGAGATCCATCAATTCCGAGTTGGTGACGAAGACCGAAAGGGGAACCAGGCCGCCTGAAATCGCCTTGCCGAGGATCAGTCCGTCGGGAACCACGTTTTCGTGCTGGAAGCAGAACCGTTTTCCGGTTCGACCCAGGCCAACCTGGATTTCATCCAAAAGCAGCAGCAGGTCGTGCTGGTCGGCTATCTGGCGCAGGCCCTTCAGGAATCCGTCGGGAGGAACGTTCATGCCTCCTTCGCCCTGCAAGGGTTCTGCCAGGATGGCACAGGTATTGGGGTTGACTGCTTTTTCAACGGCATTCAGGTCTCCGAAGGGCACCGAGACAAAACCCGGGGTGAGGGGGCCGAAACCCTGACGGTATTTCTCGGTTGTGGCAAAGGAGACAATGGTGATCATCCGGCCGTGAAAATTGTTGTCAAAGACGATGATCTCCTGCTTGCCGTCAGGGATTCCCTTTACTTTCCAGCCGTAATAGCGAGCCGTTTTTATGGCTGTTTCCACGGATTCCACTCCGCCGTTTTTCGGCAGTACCTTGTTGCCGTTGGAGCCGAAGCGCGGTCCAAGCTGGGGAGTCAACTCGGCCACCTTGTTGAGAAACGCTCCCAGGGCGTCGGTATATACAACGTTTGAGATCACCGAGCCATAGTTGCCGGATAGCGCTTTTTGAAGGGCTTCGACGATTTTGGGATGGTGATGACCGCAGTTTGCGGCCGAATATGCCGCCAGGCAGTCGAGATATCTCTTGCCGTGGATATCGGTGAGCCAGCAACCCTGTGCCTGGCGGATGACGACCCGGTGGCGTTCGTAGTGGTGGGCGCCGAAATTTTCTTCCATCTCGAAGATCAGGTCGTCAGGGATCCGGGAATAACCGCCGGGGCGCTTGGAAACTATGTTTTTCAACATGACTACACCTCTAGTTCTTGAATTTCAGGCATCTTCCTTGATCAAGCGGTAGATACGTTTTTCCCGCCCGCTCAGGGGTTCTTGCCGGTCATAGGTTTTCTCCAGGAAATAATGATAAAAATCGTGGCGCAGGCTGTCACGGTTGGCGATCACAAACCACTTGTTACGGGTCCAGTTTATGGGAGAATAATCCTCCCGGCCGGTTTCAAAGATCCCCACAAGGGCTTCGCGTTTGTCGGCAATGACATCGAAGGAGCGGCCGCCGATTGTTTCCACCAGGTTTTGCGTGTCGGGATGGATTACCTGGACATCGAAGGTGAGCTTGACTCGGCCCATGGCGATATAACGGATGGCAACCCCACGTTTCTCAGCCTTTTTGAGGTCTTTTTCCAGCAGCCGGCCGGCCTGCGGAAAGAGCCGAACGTAAAGCTCGCTTCCGGCCGCCGCGATCATCTGGCGGGCTTTTTGGATGACGGCGTTGTATCCCCTGATGGACCAGATGTATTCGTAGGCCAGGTTTCGGGTGGGGCCTGACAGCTTTTCCCTGAGGGTTTTGAGCCCGTCGTCGAACTGGGCCTTGAGGCGGCCGATAAGCTCTTCGGGCGGCAAGGGAACGTAGAGACCGTTTTCGATTTCCAGCACCCATCCCTTGCGGACCAGGTTGCGTAAGACATCATAGATCCGCGAGCGGGCAATGCCCGAAATCCTGCTCAATTGCGAGCCGTTTGCCGGGTGATTGGTTGCAAGGGCAAGGTAGCAATTGATTTCGTATTGAGAAAAGCCGAGGCTTTTCAATTTTTCAAAATCACCCATTGAACCCTCCATGTTGCTACCAAGATAGCAACGTAAGTTTAATACTTATTTTCGATGATGTCAAGGCTGCTTTGCCCAAGTGTTCAGATCCCACCCGCCAAGCTTTGACAGTGATTGACATTACGGCCGCGCTCCGGCAATATCGGACATGCTCGATTCAAATTTGGATCTTGAAAAGGTGACCAGTTAAGCATGAAACCGGTAGTTGTAATCGTGGGCCGGCCGAACGTAGGCAAATCGACCCTCTTTAACAGGATAACCCGTAGCCGGAATGCCATCGTAGACGATACACCGGGAGTTACCCGGGACAGGATATACGGTCCTGCCGAATGGGATCGCAAATCTTTTCTGGTGGTAGATACGGGGGGATTCATCAGCGGCGACCCGGATTTGTTTGCTCCCCATATCCGCAGCCAGGTGGAACAGGCTGTCGCCGAAGCTGACGCGGTAGTAATGTTGCTGGACGGAAAGTACGGTCTTTCTCCCTATGACGGTGACTTGATCAAGTTTCTGCGAAAAAGTGGCAAAGCGGTATTTTACGCGGTGAACAAGATCGACGGCCCGGAACTGGAAGGTGCGCTGGACGAATTTTACGCCCTGGGGCTTGACAACCTCTATCCCCTTTCCGCCGAGCACGGCTACGGCTTTTCGGAACTCATGGATGCGCTTGGCAGGTGGTTGCCGGCGGTAGATGAGAGCGACGATTCCATCTTGACCAAGGTTGCCGTCGTAGGCCGGCCGAATGTAGGCAAATCGTCGCTGATAAACAGGCTGGCCGGGCAGGAAAGGGTGCTTGTAAGCGATCTGGCCGGAACGACACGCGATGCGGTCGATATTATCCTGGAGCACGGAAATCGAAATTACCTGCTGGTCGATACGGCCGGAATAAGACGCAAATCAAGGGTACACCGCAAGCTTGAAAAGTTTTCCATCATCAAGGCGCTCAAGAGCCTTGAACGTTGTGATGTGGCCCTTATCATGCTCGATGCCGTCCAGGGTATAACCGAACAGGACCTCAAGATAGCCGGGTACGTCTATCAGCGTGGTTGCAGTTGTATTTTCCTGGGCAACAAGTGGGACCAGGTGAAAAAGGAGGATATTAACGTCACCAAGTTCACCCAGCTGGTCTATCAAAATGCAAAATTCATGCGTTTTGCCCCGGTGTTGACCATTTCAGCCCTTACCGGTTTGAGGGTAAAGCGAATTTTCGATCTGATCGATCAAGTCTGGCAGCAATACACGGCCCGCATCAATACAGGGCAGGTCAACCGCATCATTGAAAGGGCTTTGCGGCAAACCGAACCACCTTTGCACAAGGGCCGTCGCCTCAAATTCAACTATACCACCCAGGTGGCAGCTAAGCCTCCCACTTTTGTCTGCTTTGTCAACCACCCCGAGGCGGTCCATTTCTCCTACCAAAGATACCTTTTGAACCAGATCCGGGAGGCCACCGGGCTGGACAAAACGCCGCTGAGGCTGATTTTCCGAGCCAAGACCGGACGGCGAAGCTACTCATCGGGCAGGCGTAAAAAGCTGAGCAAGCGCAGGCGCCGGCAACTCGGAAAGTAGATAATTTTTGGGCCTGGCAGCAGGATTGCAAAAAGACGGACATCCAACATGGATCTGTTCGAACAGGAGAAGGAAAAGAAAGTTGAGGGCCGGCCCTTGGCTGACAGAATGAGGCCCAGGTCCCTGTCGGAATTTATCGGGCAATCTAAATTGATGGGGCCGGACAGCCTCGTTCGACGCGCCATCGACAGCGACCGCCTTTTTTCGATGATTCTTTGGGGACCGCCCGGTTGCGGCAAAACCACCCTGGCACGGCTGATGGCCCGTCATACAAGCAGCAACTTCGTCCATTTTTCAGCGGTTCTGGCAGGTGTCAAACAGATCCGGGAAGTGATAGACGAAGCCCGGCGCACAAGAAGGATTCAGCGGCGCGCAACTGTTCTTTTCGTCGACGAGATCCACCGTTTCAACAAGTCCCAACAGGATGCCTTTTTGCACCATGTCGAAAGCGGCCTGATAACCCTGATCGGCGCCACCACCGAAAACCCCTCCTTCGAGGTTATCGCGCCCTTGCTTTCCCGTTGCCGGGTGATCAGGCTGGAAGCTCTCAGCAAGCAAGAGCTCAAGACCGTTGTCAGGCGAGCCCTGGCTGACGAGCAGCGGGGGCTGGGAAAGCTGGAACTGGATATCAGCCCCCGCGCCCTGGAACATCTTGTAAACTTGGCCGGAGGGGATGCCCGGGCGGCCCTGAACAACCTTGAGATGGCGGCCCTTTTGGTTCATGACCGCCAAAAGGGGGCGGCCGTGATCGACATCAAGGACCTTGAAGCCGCCCTTGCCGCCAAGGCGCCGCGTTACGACAAGAGCGGTGATCAACATTACAACCTGATATCGGCTTTTCACAAGAGCCTGCGGGGAAGCGACCCGGATGCCGCCCTTTACTGGTTGGCCAGGATGCTGCTGGCAGGCGAGGATCCCCTTTACATTGCCCGCCGGATGGTTCGCTTTGCTTCCGAAGATGTGGGCAACGCAGACCCCCATGCGCTGCAGCTTGCCCTGGCAGCCATGGAGGCTTTCCGTTTCCTGGGACCACCGGAGGGTGAGTTGGCCCTGGCCCAGGCCGCCGTTTACCTTGCCACGGCTCCCAAGAGCAACACGGTTTACAAGGCTTTTGGGCGGGTACTCCAGATGGCCCGCAAGACAGGCTCATTACCGGTGCCGCTGCATATCCGCAACGCGCCGACCGGCCTGATGAAAGAGATGGGCTACGGCAAGGGCTACAAGTATGCCCATGACTACGAGGGCGGCTTTGTGGCCCAGGACTATCTGCCGGGTGATCTCCAGGGCAATTACTTCTATTTCCCCAAAAACATCGGCTATGAAAAAATCATCAAGCAACGCCTCGATCACTGGCGCAGCCGGATGGCAGCAAGCAAGAAACCATCTTTGAAGAAGTAGTCCCGGTGTTTGTCAAGGGCCGCGGGGCCGGCAAGTCTTGCCGGTCAAGAAGCTTTCTTGATTAGAGCCATATTCCCAGGCGGCGAAAACGTGACCGTTCGACGCCTTTTTCGAAAATGATGCGCATGGCCCTGTGGCGGGGAGGCAGGTTGTAAAAGAAGAGGACGATGGTAACCGCCATGGCCGCGTTGTCGAAGGCCGGACCGTAACCGGCCAAAGGGCTTACGGCCAGCAGCAGGATGGTCAGGGCAAGGGCCAGCATGCGTTGATTCGAGGACTCCAGGTTTTCACAGAGAGCTTCGAATTCCACCACCGAAAGCTCGGGAAAAGCATCGGGTACCAGCCGGCTGAAACTGCCGCCCCGGATCTTGTAAAAAATCACCAGCCCAATGCCGGCGGCCAGAAAAAACCAGTTGATCCAGCCCATTTCAATTTTCCCTTTTGGTCATACCCACCTGGTGTCGGTTTCCAAAGATTTGGAAAGCAATCTTCGATCTATCGTTGCCAAGGTGATCGGGCAGCGGCTTCAAGTGACTGCCGCCGCCCGATCATTGAATCGCGACATTTAGCGGCACTATCCCGCGATATTGGGGATGACCATGCCATGGTGGAACAGGTAGGCGATGATCACCGCCACCGGGATGATGAACAGGAAGAGGGCCACGAAGTATACCCAGACCATCCGGCCGAACTTGGCCTCTGCCAGCTTGCTGAAGTCGGTGATTATTCCCAGGCTCATGAAGGTGAGCATGAAAAACAGCTTCCTGAATCCTTTTTCCACGGG
>JALVRI010000632.1 GCA_027031325.1 Desulfobacteraceae bacterium | reverse complement strand
CCCTGTTGACTTTGCCGCGATTTGCCGTCCCGGATGGTTTTTTGTAACAGCAGCAGGTCTCGCGCCCGGGGACTTTCGAAGAGCAGGGCGCAGGAGCGACCCAGCAGGCGCTTGCGGGCAAAGCCCGTTATTTGCTCGGCCGCAGTGTTGAAGAAAGTGATCAGTCCGCCCCGGTTGACGGTAAAGACACCGCTGTCGAGACTGTCGAGAACGTTTTTGAGCTTGCTTTCTTCGTGGTGAAGGCGTTCGATCAGGTCGGAAATCGGGGAGTGGTCCTGCAAGATGGTCAGGCAGCCGGCCAGGTTGCCGTTGTCATCGTAGATCGGGGTTGCCATCCGGGTTATCCAGTAGGTGATATCGTTTTCGTCGGTAACGGCCACGTCCGGTTCCACTACCGGCTCCTTGCCCGATTCCGCCAAAACACAGCGGCTCATACAGGGCACCCCGGTGAACACCTCGCGGCAGTCTCTGCCCACCACTTCTTCGGAATGCATCCCGATCAGTGCCTGGCCGTTGTAATTGATGGCAATGATTGAATGGTCGCAACCAACGGTGAAAGCCCCGATGGTGAGCTCGTCGAGTACTTCAAGCCATTGCCCGCACCTGAGAAGGGCGGTTTGGGACTTGGTTCCGTATTTGACGGTCATTTCAAAAGCCCCCAATCAAAAGGCCTGCCGGAAGCGGTTTGGACGGCTCCTTTTGGTTTGCCTCCAGGGTCCGCCTGCCTCGCTGGCAGTTGCGGGCAGACTTTCGGTCCTGCGGCGGAAGGTTCCCGGCAAGCATGGCTTGCGTGCTTTTAATCCGGCTTGCTTGCCGGCAGTTTGACTACGAAGGTGGTTCCCTTGCCGATTTCGCTGTAAACATCGATCTTGCCACCGTGGTTGGTGATTATCCCGTAGGTCGTGGCAAGCCCCAGGCCGAGGCCTTTTCCTTCCTCCTTGGTGGTGAAAAAAGGTTCGAAGATGCGCTCCAGGTGCCCGGGTTCAATTCCGTGCCCGGTGTCGGCCACCGAAATCGTCACCCAGTTGCCGGAAGTGTCGGCGGTGGCCTGGATGCTGATTTTCCCTCCCTCCTCCATGGCATCGATGGCGTTGAAAATCAGATTGATCATGCATTGCTGGAGCTGGTTGGCATCACCCCATACCGGAGGCAGGTGGGGATCGAAATCGGTTTCGAGCCCTATCTGGGACAGGTCCAGGCGGTGGCGACTCAGCAGCAAGCAGTGCTCCAGCATTTCAACTATGTCTATATTTTCCTTGCGGATATCGGATTTACGCGAAAAGGTCAGCAGACCTGAGACTGTCTCGGCACAGCGGGCCGTTTCCTTTTCCACGATCTGGAGGTAGCGCTGAAACTTTTGGTCCTGTTCGCTTTCGACAGCCCTGCGCTCCAGGATTTTGAGCATCAGGCGGACGTAGTTCAGCACCGCCGACAGGGGATTGTTGATTTCGTGGGCCACGCTGGCTGCCAGGCGTCCGAGGGACATCATTTTGTCCTGGTGGAGGATACGGGCCTGGTCCGCCATTTCCTGTTGCAAGCGGTGAATCATCCGCAAGTCGCGGATGAAGCAAACCAGTCCCTGGGGTTGCTGATCATCCTTGATCCTGGTCATGGACAGCTGGACCGGCACCTTGTCGGCGGATCGGTCCCTCATCCATGTCTCATACATGAAAAGGCGGTTTTCTCCGCCAAAGCGCCGGTCGGCCAGGTCCCGGCGGATCCGTTTTTCTTCTTCGGGATGGAAGAAGTCCGAAAGGCGCATCTTGTTTATCACCTGGCTGCGTTCGTAACCGAGCAATCGTGCCAGGCTGGCGTTGAAAGTCACCACCACCTCTTGGGCATTGCATCCAAGAATTCCGTCCATGGAGCTTTCGATCAGGTTTTGCTGATACCTGTGGGTTTCGAGCAGCTCGCGGGCAGTACGGGTCCAGCCGCTTTCCAGGAAGCGGGTGTAGTCCTTTATTTTTTTTCTGTTCTGAAAACGCTCCTGGGCCCGCTCGATTGCGACCATCAGGGCGTTGACGCTTATAGGCTTGGTAATGAAATCCGAAGCATCCAGCTTGAGGGCCTCCACGGCAGAGTCGATGTCGGCATGGCCGGTTACCACGATTACTTCCGTTTCCGGCGACTGCTTTTTGACCTGCGCAAGAACTTCGATGCCTGAAAGGCCAGGCATCCGGATGTCGGTCAGGATGATGTGGGGGCGCAAGCGGCCGGCCTTTTCAAGCCCGGCCCGGCCGTCAACGGCCGTCTCGACACTGAATCCGGCATCGGCCAGGGCGATTGCGGCAACTTCGGCAACGTCGATGTCGTCGTCGATCACAAGTGCCCGCCAGGTAAAATCGCTGCTCATCTATTTTTGTCTCCCTTATCGCTCAGGACCTGAAGGGTGGAGGTTGCAAACCAGTATAGGCCAGGCCGGCCGCAAGGTCAAACCTGATCCAATGGACGGAAATTTTGGATTGCCATGGAGTTTTAATTGGGGCATTCAATACAGGATGACAGGAGCCGCTGCCGACAGTCGTAGGGCTACCGGCCGGTCGCCCTACGACTGTCGGCAGGACCAATGCAATCTGACTGAGGCGGACTTTGAATAATTTGTTGCTTCCAATCCTTTGGGCTGCCTGGTGCGTG
>JALVRI010000631.1 GCA_027031325.1 Desulfobacteraceae bacterium | reverse complement strand
TGACTTCCTCGCGCTGGAAAACGGCGCCGAAAAGGTAGGCGTCTTCGGTAAGGCCTCCCGCCCTGGCGATTATATGGCTTATCCTTTCGCCCTCGGTGAAAAAATATTCGCCCGGAAACCTGAATTCACCCTCCAGGGTCACCTTGCGTTCAAGGGCTTCACCGTACTTTGGAATCCGGCGGATAAAGACCGAGTCGTCTGGACGCAAGGCCATGTTTTCATCCGGGTCACCGCCAATGGCTTTGGAGGGAGAGAATTTTATAATGACGGTTTCGGTGCGTTGCTTGCCGGAAACGATCCTGGAGAGGGTGGCTTCTTCGAGGTAGGCATTGGCCGTAAGGTTGCCGGCCATAAAAATAAGGTCCTTTACCCGCATGCCGTCGTAAAGGCGGTAGGTCCCCGGTTTTTGGACAGCTCCGCGTATATTGACGTGGGCTACCGGGGCCTTTTCCTGGTAGGCATAAACGATCACCCGGTCCAGATTCTGTAAGGGAATGTTTTGCTTTGGGTCGCCTTCCAGGAGCCCTCCCAGGTCGAAGGAAATCACCTTGGGATGAAGATCGGGTGGAACCAGGCGAATGATATCGGCCCGCTCCAAAAAAGGCTCGGGCAAAAGATCGTCATAGCCCCGGATCAGGTCTTTTACCCGCATGCCCGGTTTCAGCTCGTACTCCCTGGGATACTTGACATGCCCTTCGAGGAAAACCACATCGTTCATCTGCCTGTGGACCGGATAAACCTTTATCAAGTCCCCGTCCTGAACGGCCATGCCGGAGTCTGCTCCCTGCAAGGCTTCTTGGCCGGCAAGGTTGAAACTTTTGACTATCCGGCGCTGGTTCCGCTCCACCCTCTCGACGACGATGTTGTGCAAATACCCTGTGGCCATCACCCCACCGGCAAGCTCGAGAACCTGTCCTATGGTGGCAGGGCCGTTGAGCTCGTAAATCGCGGGCCGGCGCACATTACCGGCGACACCGACCACCGGCCCGATCACCGGGACAACCACCGTGTCTCCGGTGTGCAAACGCAGGTCGCCGCTGCGGTCACCACCGATCAGGAAGGCGTACAGGTCGACGGTTGCAATCGTCTTGCCGGCACGGTTGACCTTCACCTTCCGCAGGCTGCCGTTTTTGGTCGGGCCACCTGCAGCGTAAAGGGCCTGGATAACCGTTGAAAGGCTGCTCAAGGGGTAGGCACCGGGACGCTGCACAGCGCCTACCACGTAAACCTGGATGGACCTTAGGCGCTGCATGGTAAGGCCCATTGAAAAATCGGGGTAATACTGGCTGAATTTTTCCTTGAGCAGCTTTTTCACCTGGCCGAAAGAAAGGCCGGCCACGACCACCTGGCCGATCCTGGGCAACGAAACCGTCCCGTCCCGTTCAACCACGGCCCTGTGCACCTGTTCGACCTTGCCCCATAGGTGGACACTGAAACTGTCGCCCGGCCCCAGTACGTAACTGTCGTCCACCGGGAAATCGGCCCATGATTTGAAACGCTCCCCAGGGCCGCTGAAAAAGTCGTAACCGAACTGGCGCAAGCCCGGCTCTATGGCCGATGGAAATCTTCCACTCATTATCCTCTCCAGCCTGGACGGCTGGTAGGCAGATGGTTGACCCGGCTCTGGTTTTGCGGAAGGTTCTTCGGGCAAAGGTGTAACCAGCAGGCCGAGGCCGGGGTAACGGGCCAGCCATTTACGGCGCAGTTCAGGGGCCAGGGCGTTCAAAAGGTTCCGCTTGGCGTCATCGGTCAGGGAAGCAAAGAGCTTAACCTGCTCGTTTTCGGCCAGGAGGCCGAAAAGGTAGGCCTGGCGGCCAGGGTCGAGACGGATGAAAACCGGTACCTGCTGAGCCGGTTCCAGCCAGGCAAACATGCGGGCGGCATCCTCCTCGGCGGCCCTGTTGAGCAGTGACACCTGGCGCTCGACCTCCAACTGGAGGAAAAACCGCCTCTGAAGGGTCTGGTCGGTTTCCTTCAGGACCTTGCCGATTGCGGCGGCCGTTTCATCCTTGATATTGACGGAAGCTTTGTCCTGGACCGCCAGGCAGGCGCCTGCCAGACAAGCTCCGATCCAGGTAAACAGCAAGGCCCAACCGAGCAATTTCCCCGCTTTGACTTTCATGCCTGTCACCGCTATTGCCGTCCTCCGCCACCGTTTCAGTTGGTTTCGAAAGAAATACCGTGCAACTCAGCCATCTCGCCCACCCGCGAACGCCACCTGGCGGCGGCTTGAGTTGCCTTGGAGAAATTCTCGTTGGCGACCCTGATAAGGTCCGGATCCTTGCTTTCGATGGCCAGGGCAACCGTCTTAAAGCCTTGCAGCCGGTAGTGGGCCGCCTGGAGGTAATATGAGTGAATCCGCTTTACCGCTTCGGTCCGCGGTTCGATTCTGGATGCCAGGCCGCAAAAACTGCTGTATACCGGAAGGATCTCATCTTGCAGCACCCTGTAGAGGGTGGCGTCGTTCTTGTAGTTCGGCCCTGTAACCGCGCTGTAACGCTGCAGGCATCCCTGTTCGAGGTCTGCAATCGAATTCACATCCTGGTTCACGTAAAGGCCCAGGTCCCTGGTCACGTTGTCTGCCAGGCAACCGTTCAGGATCACCAAGCCTGCAACCAAGGCCGCCAAAATCCCGC
>JALVRI010000630.1 GCA_027031325.1 Desulfobacteraceae bacterium | reverse complement strand
GAGCCGACCCAGATACTCGGGAGGAAGGTCACCGCAGCCCAGAACAACATCGACCCCCGGCCACAGGTCTTGTTTGCCGTTGATCAATTGGTCCACAACCATGTCGGAAACAGCCAAAACCCGCATGGAAGCACTATATCCCATCAGGAGGGGCTTTGCAAAAGCGAAGAACCGTTCAGTAACCGAGGCCCCGGCCGCCGGTTGTCATCATCAAGGCTGGTTTGCAGGGTCCTTTGTTTCCCATGATGAACCCGGATTTTGCACGGCCAGGGAAAGGTATTTGACCCATGCTGATAAAATCCACATGCTGGACCAAACGCTCCAGAGCATGATGGAACTTTTGACAACATTATTTTTCTAAATTATAATAGCTTGATTCACAAAGTAATTTCATGTTTGAAACCTCGCCGGGGAAAAATTCAGCCGGAGCATCCCCCAGGAGCAGGCCTATGATAGAACAGCTTGTGGACCAGATCTTGACCAGCCAGAGCAAGGAGATCGATGATCTCAAAACCAACCTGAAGACATTGAAAGGGTTCATAGAACTGGTCCAGAAAGTCGACGGCCTGAAGAACATCAACAAGCGTTTCTATGAAGAGTCCCGCAGTCTTTACCAGGTTACGGCGGTGGGACACAGCATGGCGGCCTTGGAGCGCTTGCTGAGCGAATTCTTCGGTCCCCCGATCAAACCGGCCGGCAGGAACACACCCCGCAAATTGCGCAAGCAGTCGACCGTGGTATACCTCGGCGGTATTCAGAAAGACCAGTCTCTTTTCGTCAAGAAGCTTAAGACGGGCGAATTTTACGGAGCCCTGTGGCCCTGGCAGCGCAACAAGAAGAAAATCGAGATCCATCTGGGTTATTGCTCGGATTGGATGACAGACAGCGATTATGCCCAGTTGGAAAACCTGGTAAAAAGAACGATCAGCCGCCGGGCCTTCCAACAGATGGAGGCCGGTGTGGGCGGCAAGATCAGGGGGATCAGCCTGCCTTCATTCCTGCAGATGTCCGAGATGGAAAAGTCGAATTTTACGCTCAAAGTAGTTGCCGGTGAAAACCAGGGTTACCTCTATTTGCTGGAAGGAAATTTGATTGCAGCCCGGGTTGACGATCTGACCGGGCGGGAAGCGGCTTACCGGATAATCAGCTGGGATGAACCGATAATCGAAATCCAGCCTCCCGATGAAAGTAAAAGTGATGAAATCAAGCAGCCCTTGATGCATGTATTGATGGAAAGTCTCAAGCTCAAGGACGAGGCGGCCGACCAGGCCGTACCGGATGCAGGTGAAGTCAAGGGCCGGGAGGCACCCGGCAAACCGATCGTAAAGCTGGAGCGAGCTCCGGCACCACCGCCGGTGAAGGATCGATCCGGTCTGGTGCGCAAGGTCGTCTGGAGCATTGTTGGATTGCTGGTGATCGCCGTCGGGGCTGCCAGTTTTTATTTTCATATTTCGGCCAACCGGAGCGCGGACCGCTTCGCCAAGTTTCTTGCAGAGGTCGACTCCATTGAATCGCCCCGTCAGCGCCTTGAGCGCATCGAGAAATTTCTTGAAAAAAATCCCAAGCCGGCATGGAGGCAACAGCTTGAAAGGCGTATCAATGACGCCCGCAAGCAGATCGAGGACCAGGACTACGAACAAACAACCCTGAAAGTAAGCAGTCTGCCGCTGGACGACGATTACGAAAAAAAGGCCATCGCCATTTATACCGATTTTATCAAAAAACATCCTGACAGCCGCCATATCGATCGAATAAACAAGGCCATAGCGGGGATCAAGGACCTGCTTGACCAGTATTATTACCAGGAGCTTCAGCAGGCCGCCCGCCTGGATTTTGCCAAGCGTCTGGAAGTTTACCGCAAGTACCTGGAAAGATTTCCCCAAGGCCGTTACCGGAGGGATGTACAGATCCTGATCGATGAGATGGCCGAGGACTACCTTGCTTATCTCGGTCAACAGTCGGCAGGTTGTATCGAGCAGCGCCGCTGGAATGATTGCTTGAGCAAGTGTGACGTTTTCATTAAGGCTTTCAGGGGCAGCCCGCTTGCCCAAAAAGCCCGGAGGATAAAAAAACAAGTGGCCGACCACCGTAGCTGGTGGCAACTGAAAAATAAGATAACGGAGGCGGGCGATAACTACAGCCGGGCGCGGGATATGCTTCAGGCTTTTTTGGAGAAAGACCCGTATCCCAGTGTGAGGAAAGAAGTTGAAGCCGAACTGGCAAAAGTGGAGTCAAAACTGTCCCAGCAAAGCGTCTGGTCGGCGGTAAGGGCATTTGCAGTCGATGAAAAACGGCCTATCGATGAGCGTATCCGCAGGCTCCAGCTTTACCTGGAGGGGAACAAAGGGAGCATATATGCCTCCAAGGCCGGTGATTTGCTCAGGGACTTGATCCGGCAGCGCGACCGGATCCTGGCCGAGAGGCGATTGGAAGCAAAGCAAAGGGAAATGGAGGAACAGCGGCGCCGGGAACAAATTGAACGCCAGCGGCGTCAAAAGCGCATTGCCAGGTTGCGGGAAGAAATGGTCGCCAAGTTGAAAAAGACCGGTCGTTTCGTGCCGACTGGTAATGAAACGGTTAAAGACAAGATGACCGGCCTTACCTGGTGCCTGTTGGATTCTTTTCAGGAACTGGAAGGATGCCT
>JALVRI010000629.1 GCA_027031325.1 Desulfobacteraceae bacterium | reverse complement strand
AGCAGATAGTCACGGATGTTTATGAACAACAGGTTGTCCATCTGGCTGTACCAAAGGGCGGTCAGCACAATGAGTGGTGAAAGCAGCCAAGCCAGGCTGACACCGGGCCTGCCTTGGCGGCCGATGGTGAAGACAGCCGTCACCGCCGGGACCAGGACCGCGTAAAGGGTTCCGAAAAGGGTGAAACCATCCAGGTTGATCCATACCAGTAAGGCCATCCAAACCGCTGAGGCAGCCAGGGTAAACAGGCGCAAGCCACCAAAGACACCCTTGCAGGCATTGACAATCACCCAGGTTGCAATGGCCAGCCCGGCCCCCAGACTGAGGGTGAAAAAGACACCCCCCCACAAGGCGGAGGCCCATTGGCTCAACTTGTCCGCGGCGTGTCCGAAAGGAATCGGCAGGAAACCTGCCGCCTTGACTTGCTGCATTTGCTCAAAGGTCAAAATATTGGAGTGCCTTACGTGGAAAAACCCTATTATCTGGGCCGTCAGCAGGCCGGTGGCAAGGGGCAGGGGGAAAAATGATGGTCTTGCAAGCCTTTGGGGCATGGAACCTTTTTCCTGGAGATCAATTTTGATCCATGTTAATTTAAGGTCACTTTTTATGTATAATCACCCATCCGGAAGTTGTGATCAAGTAAAAGATCCCGCACCGTCCGCCAGGCAGTCGATAAACGCCATGCCAGTGGCGTTGTCCGGCGCAGGTTGTCGCCGGTCGAATCAGGGAAAGGAGCAGCGGTTTTGCAAAAGAAGGCATTGATAACCGGTGTGGCCGGTCAAGACGGCGCATACCTGGCTGAGTTCCTCTTGGCCGAAGGTTACCAGGTTCATGGGATAAAGCGGCGGGCCTCGTCTTTCAATACGGCGCGGATCGATCACCTCTACCAGGATCCCCATGAAGGACAGGTAAGTTTCCGGTTACATTACGGCGACCTTACCGATTCGACCAATTTGATCCGCATCATCCAGGAGGTCCAACCGGACGAAATATACAACCTGGCCGCCCAAAGCCATGTCAAGGTTTCATTCGAGACCCCGGAATACACGGCCAATACCGATGCCCTGGGTACCCTGCGCTTGCTGGAGGCCCTGCGCATCCTGGGGCTTGAGAAAAAGACCCGTTTCTACCAGGCCTCAACCAGTGAAATGTTCGGCAAGGTGACTGAGACTCCCCAGCGCGAGACCACACCTTTTCATCCCCGCAGCCCTTACGGGGTGGCCAAGGTTTATGCCTACTGGATTACCGTCAACTACCGTGAGGCTTACGGCATTTTCGCCTGCAACGGAATATTGTTCAATCACGAGTCTCCGATCCGGGGCGAGACCTTCGTCAGCCGCAAGATATCCAGGGCCGTTGCCCGGATCAAGCTGGGACTCCAGGATACCCTCTATCTTGGCAATCTCGATGCGCGGCGGGACTGGGGACACGCCAGAGACTACGTAAAGGCCATGTACCTGATGTTGCAGCAAGAACATCCGGATGACTACATTATTGCCACCGGCCGAAGCCACTCGGTACGCCGATTCGTTGAAAAGGCCTTTCTTGAGGTCGGTATCAGGATCGTCTGGGAAGGCAGCGGAATTGAAGAGGTCGGGCGGGATGATTCCTCCGGCAAGGCCCTGGTACGGGTGGACCCTCGCTATTTCAGGCCCAGCGAAGTCGATACACTGACCGGCGATGCCAGCAAGGCCCGCCGAAAGTTGGGATGGGAACCGACCATCGGGTTCGATGAGCTTGTGCGCACAATGGTGCGGGAAGACCTGGAAGCAGCGCGCAAGGAGCAGTTGATCCGCGACCGGGGGTTTGATACTTATGAGCCTGGAGACTGACACCGGAAAGGAGCAAACCCGATGGCCATGGAAAAGGGGGCCCGGATTTTTATCGCCGGACACCGGGGACTTGTGGGCAGTGCCCTGCTAAGGCAGCTTCAGAGTCAAGGCTACCGGAACTTGATAACCAAGCCCAGGTCCAGCCTGGATCTGGAGAACCCCGCGGCGGTGGAGGCATTTTTTCAAAGGTACAGGCCGGAATACGTTTTCCTGGCTGCAGCCCGTGTGGGCGGGATCTGGGCCAATGAAACCCGGCCGGCGGACTTCATCCGGGACAACCTGGCCATTGAGCTGAATGTGATCCATCAAAGTTATGTGTACGGCGTCAAGAGATTGTTATTTCTGGGCAGCTCGTGCATCTACCCTCGCCTGGCCAGCCAGCCAATGGCCGAGTCGGTCTTTATGACCGGTCCCCTGGAGCTTACCAATTCAGCTTATGCCGTGGCCAAGATCGCCGGTGTCGAAATGTGCTGGGCTTACAACCGTCAGCATGGAACCTGTTTCATTCCGGTGATGCCGACAAATCTCTATGGGCCCGGAGACAACTTCGACCTGCTGGATTCCCATGTCCTGCCGGCCCTGATAAGGAAATTTCACCTTGCCAAACTGGCCTCTTCCGGCAATTGGCCTGCCATCGCGGCCGATGAGAAACGCTTCGGTCCAATTCCGGAGGATATCAAAGCGCATTTGCAAAGATCGTCGCAGCCTGTCCCGGGTGCTCCTGCCGCACCACAGGTGGTTCTGTGGGGCAGCGGGAACGTTAAAAGGGAGTTTCTCTACGTGGACGATCTGGCCGCAGCCTGTGTACACCTAATGAACATGGAGTACCGTGAATTGACAAGGGATACTGAAAACCGGGCCGGAAAAAGGCCTTTTTTATTCAATATCGGAACGGGCCGGGATTTGACGATCAGGGAACTGGCCCACAAGGTAGCTTCAGTGATTGGTTTTGAAGGCGATATCGTTTGGGATGCCGCCAAACCGGATGGAACTCCGCGTAAGCTGCTTGATGTGGGCCGGATTGCGGCCCTGGGATGGCGCCCGGCCACAGGCCTGGATCAAGGTATCGCCGCAACCTACAGTTGGTACCAATCATGCTTGGGGCAAGACGGGAGCCGGTAATCCAATTGAGCAAAGGATGAGGCAAGATGGCCGAGCTGAAAAAGAACTACCGATTTTCCGATTGTCTTTTCTGGACGGGAATGGCCCTGGTGCCGATAATGGTGGCGGCTGGGGCCATGGCCGCTGAATCCGGAACCTGGACCCTGGTTTACGTTCTGGTTGTGCTGGCGGTAAATCTGGGTGTATTTTTACGTCTTTTTTGCACCCGCTGCCCGCATTACACCAAAAAAGGCAAGGTGCGCTGTCTGTTCATGTGGGCCATGCCGAAGCTGTATCCACCCCGGGCGGGTCAGCTTACCGGCAGGGATAAATTGATCCTGGCCGGATGTGGTGTTTTGATGGTGCTTTTTCCGCTGCCATGGTTGTTGCTGCACCCCTGGTCTCTGATTATCTATCTGCTTGCGGCTACCTTGCTTGGCACCGGGCTGAGACGATTTGAGTGTTGCCGTTGCGTTTACTTCGGCTGTCCGCTGAACAAGGTTCCAGACCATAAAAGGCCGGACAATGACGCTCACAACGGAGGATTTCAGGAATGATAACGCCGGTTATTCTTGCTGGAGGATCGGGAACGCGACTCTGGCCCTTGTCGCGCAAGCTTTATCCCAAGCAGTTCATGAGCCTTGTCGATGAAAAAACTCTTTTCCAGGATACCCTCGAAAGGATCAAGGATCTGGATGATCTGGGAGGCGCCATGGTTTTGTGCAACCATGAGCACCGTTTCACGGTGGGCGAACAACTGCGGGCAATTGGTATCGAGGCTTCCGAGATAGTCCTCGAACCGGTGGGCCGGAACACGGCCCCGGCCCTGACGGTTGCAGCCCTGATGGTATCACGTACCGATCCGGCAGCCGTTTTGCTGGTGCTGCCGGCCGATCACTTCATCGGGGACAAGACTGCCTTTTTAAGAACCATTGATAGCGGGCGGCGGTTTGCCGAAAAGGGTTACCTGGTGACTTTCGGAATCGTGCCTGAAACACCGGAAACAGGTTATGGTTACATCCGCAAGGGGCGTCAACTGGTTGCAGACATGGGGACGGAAAACGGAAGCCCGCCGGCCTGGCAGATCGATCGTTTTGTCGAAAAACCTGATCTGCCGACGGCCACGGAGTATATTGAAAGCGGGGGCTACTGTTGGAACAGTGGGATGTTCATGTTCCGGGCCGATACCTTCCTGGCCGAGATGAAGCTTTTTGCCGCTGATATCCTGGCGGCCTGTAGCAGGGCGGTCGAAAAGGGGAAACGGGACCTTGATTTTTTCCGCCTTGATCCGGAAGCCTTCAATGCCTGTCCCAGCGATTCGGTGGATTATGCGGTTATGGAGAAAACCGAGCGTGGGGTGATGGTGGCTTTGGACTCGGAGTGGAACGACCTGGGGTCATGGGAGGCCCTTTGGCAGGTTGGCTCCAAGGATGAGACCAACAATGTAATCCATGGGGACGTCTGCCTGGAGGATGTTGAAAACTGCTTCGTGCACGCCACCAGCAGGCTGGTGGCCGGTGTGGGATTGAGCAATCTGGTCGTGGTCGAAACCAAAGATGCCGTCTTGATTTCCCCCCGTGACCGTGTCCAGCATGTCAAAAAACTTGTCGAACGGCTTAAGCGGCAGGGACGTTCCGAGGCTCTGGTTCACAAGAAGGTTTACCGCCCCTGGGGCTGGTACGAGGACGTTGACATTGCACCCCGTTTCAAAGTTAAGCGGATCACTGTCAAACCAGGCGGAGTCCTGTCACTTCAAAAACATTTTCATCGGGCTGAACACTGGGTAGTGGTTTCGGGGACGGCCCTGGTTACCAGGGGAGAGGAACGCTTCATTCTCAGGGAAGACGAGTCGACCTACATCCCGTTGGGCCAAGTTCACCGGCTGGAAAATCCGGGTAAGATTCCCCTGGAGCTGGTCGAGGTCCAATCTGGAAGTTACCTGGAAGAAGACGACATCCAGCGCCTGGAAGACGTCTATGGAAGACCTTTGAACAACTCCGGCCATCAGGCCGGCTGAATAGATGTGGAGCAAGATATTGTGGACGAAAAGAGAACGATTCTGGTAACCGGAGGCTGTGGCTTTATAGGCAGCAATTTCGTGCGCTACCTTCTGGGCAAAAGACCCGGCTGGCGGATCATCAATCTGGATGCCTTGACCTATGCAGGCAACCCGGCCAATCTGGCCGACTTCAAAGACGATGAAAGGTACATCTTCGTCAACGGGGATATCTGCGACGCGGCCCTGCTGGCCGATATTTTCATGGAGCAGACCATTGATGCCGTTGTTCACCTGGCGGCTGAATCCCATGTGGACCGATCAATTCACGGTCCCATGACTTTCGTCAAAACCAACGTCGAGGGGACTTGCCGCCTGCTGGAAGCAGCCTTGAAAAGCTGGCGCCAAAGGGGGGAGCCGGAGGATTTTCGATTCTTGCACGTTTCGACCGATGAGGTTTTCGGCAGCCTCGGGCCCCGGGGCTTTTTTACAGAGGCCACCCCTTATGATCCTTCCAGTCCATACTCCGCCTCCAAGGCGGCCGCGGATCATTTCGTAAGGGCCTGGAACCGCACTTATGGTCTGCCTGTTGTTATTACCAATTGCTCAAATAATTACGGTCCCTATCAATTTCCTGAAAAACTGATTCCGCTTATGATCCTGAACGCTGCCGAGGGCAAGGAGTTACCGGTTTATGGTGACGGCAACAACGTTCGGGACTGGCTCTACGTCGATGATCACTGCAAGGCTCTTTTACTTGTTTTGGAAACCGGCCGACCGGGGCGAACCTATGCCGTCGGGGGAGGCTCACAGCAGGCCAACATTGACGTGGTCCGCCATATCTGCCGGATGGTGGATGAAAGACTTGGTCGCCCCGAGGGCAAGTCCAGCCAAAGGCTTATAAAGTTTGTAGCCGATCGCCCCGGCCACGATCTGCGCTATGCTATCGATTCAACGCGTATCAGAAATGAGTTGGGCTGGCGACCAGAACATGATTTCGTCTCTGCCCTCAGCAAAACGGTGGACTGGTACCTGGAACATTCGGACTGGGTGGATTCAGTAAGGTCCGGAAGCTACCGCCAATGGATAGCCACCAATTACGGAAAACGAGTTGGAAAGAATTCAAACTAATTTTAATGCCCGCTTTTTTCCGATGATAGTGGAGGTAAATTGTTATGAAGGGAATAATTTTGGCAGGCGGGTCCGGCTCCCGGCTCTATCCCTTGACCCTGGCTGTGAGCAAGCAACTACTGCCGATCTATGACAAGCCGATGATCTATTATCCGCTCTCGGTATTGATGCTGGCCGGTATAAGGGACATCCTGATCATTTCCACTCCCAGCGACCTTCCCAGATTCAGGCAACTTTTGGGAGATGGCAGCCAGCTGGGACTGGCATTGTCCTATGTGGAACAGCCCAGGCCCGAAGGGATCGCCCAGGCCTTTGTGCTTGGCAAAAAATTTATCGGTGACGATAATGTCTGCCTGATCCTAGGCGACAATATCTTCTATGGCCATGGAATGGTGGAGCGGATGGAAGCTGCCAAGGCCCGCAGGCGGGGTGCGACCGTCTTCGGTTACTGGGTGACTGACCCCCAGCGTTACGGGGTCGTCAAATTCAACCCTGACGGGTTGGCAGAGGATATCGTCGAAAAGCCTTCCCGGCCACCGTCAAATTGGGCGGTTACCGGCCTTTATTTCTATGACAACAATGTGGTTGAAATTGCATCTGGATTGAAACCTTCCGACAGGGGAGAGCTGGAGATAACCGACGTCAACCGGGCCTATTTAAGGGAGGAAAAGCTTTTCGTTGAAAAACTGGGACGCGGGATGGCGTGGCTCGATACCGGTACCCATGAAAGCATGATGCGGGCTTCGGCTTTCATAGAAGTCATAGAACAGCGCCAGGGCTTGAAAGTGGCCTGCGTGGAAGAAATCGCGTATAATAAAGGATATATAGACCTGGAGCAGCTTTTACGGCTTGCCCGTCCAATGGCGTCAAACGGTTACGGGCAATACCTTTTGAATATCGCAAAATCAGACAGGGTATGAATAATAGGCTCGAGGAGGCAACGTGAAGGTTGAAACAACCGGTCTTCCAGGGGTTTTGCTGATCACGCCGGATGTTTACGAAGATCAGCGTGGATATTTCATGGAATCTTTCCAGGTGGCTCGCTACCGGAAATCGGGTATTGATTTGGAGTTTGTCCAGGACAATATCTCTTTTTCGGTGAAGGGAACATTGCGCGGCCTGCATTTTCAGAACCCTCATGGCCAGGCAAAGCTCGTCCAGGTCTTGGAAGGGGAGGTGTTCGATGTGGCGGTGGACATTCGCCAGGGCTCACCTTCCTTCGGCAAATGGTTCGGAACCGTTCTTTCCTCCAAAAATCACAGGCAGCTTTTTATTCCGGCCGGATTCGCCCATGGCTTTTGTGTGCTGTCCGAAACGGCCGTCTTCTTTTATAAATGCAGTGAATTTTATCGACCCGAATGTGATGCCGGAATTGTTTGGAATGATCCTGAAATTGGAATCGATTGGCCGCTGAAAACCCCCATTCTATCACAAAAAGATGCCGGTTTGCCGAGGTTGGGGGAAATAGACGACCAGAGGCTGCCGGAATATACCGGCAAGCAGGAATGAAAAGCAGGTGAGAGATGCGGATATGTTTGGTGGGCAGCGGCGGGCAACTTGGACATCACCTCTTGGACGTTGCCGGACCCCGTGGTATTTTTGTCCGGGCACTTGCCAAAAGTGATCTTGAGATCGGTGACGAGGTAGCCGTCGATAAGGTTTTGAACCGATGTTTGCCCTTTGATTTGCTGGTCAATGCCGCAGCCTATACAAAGGTTGACCTGGCCGAAGAACAAGTCGCAGAAGCCTTTGCGGCCAACGCTAAAGGGCCTGGACACTTGGCCGCCTTTTGCCGCAAGCATGACTTGCCGCTGATACATATTTCGACAGATTATGTTTTTGACGGTTCGAAACGGAGGCCATATTTGCCAGATGATCCCTGCACGCCGGTGGGAGTCTACGGTAAGAGCAAAGCCGAGGGAGAGCAGCGGGTACTTTCTACTCACAGCAAATCCATCATACTGCGTTGTTCTTGGCTGTTTGGCAAGTATGGCAGCAATTTTGTAAAGACGATGATCTCACTGGGTCGTCAAAAGG
>JALVRI010000628.1 GCA_027031325.1 Desulfobacteraceae bacterium | reverse complement strand
GTAAAATGGCGATCTTCCTCTTCTGGGGCACGATCCATATGTTCAGCCTGCCCTGGCAGTGGCGCAAGATAATCCAGCAGGTCTACTTCATCGGCGCCAAGTCCGTCTTCATCATCTGCCTTACCAGTGCTTTTACCGGGATGGTCCTCGGCCTCCAGGGCTATTATACCCTGGTAAAATTCGGATCCGAAGGGATGCTTGGAGCGGCGGTAGCCCTCTCCCTGGTGCGCGAAATGGGCCCGGTGCTGACAGGGATCATGGTGGTGGCGAGGGCCGGATCGGCCATGGCGGCCGAAATCGGCATCATGCGCATTTCCGAGCAGATAGACGCCCTGGAGACCATGGATATCGATCCGATCCGCTTCTTGTTCAGTCCGCGCCTGGCAGCCGCCCTGATAAGTTTTCCCCTCCTGACGGCCCTTTTCGACGTGGTCGGCATTCTGGGAGGATATCTCACCGGCTCGGTTTTGCTGGGAATCAGCCCCGGCATCTACTTTGGACGGGTGGAATCAAGCGTGGTGATGAACGATGTGGCCGGTGGATTCTACAAGGCTGTCTGTTTCGCCGTGCTGGTGGCAACGGTTTGTTGTTTCATGGGCTTTTATACCCATCTGCGGCGCGAGGGCTTCGGTGCCAAGGGTGTCAGCCTTTCCACCACCTCGGCCGTGGTAACTTCCTGTGTCCTTATCCTTATCGCCGATTACGTGCTTACTTCGTTTTTCCTCTAGGAAAAGAGCATGAGCGAACCGTTGATCGAATTCAGGCAAGTCTTCAAATCCTTCGGGTCCAATGCCGTCCTGAAGGGAGTCGACCTCAGGATTTTCAAGGGCCAGGTCACAACCATAATCGGCAAGAGCGGCATCGGCAAGAGTGTGCTGCTGAAACATATAATCGGCCTGCTTGAACCTGATTCCGGGACTATCTTATTTTACGGCCGTCCACTGGAAGCCATGTCAGGCCCGGAACGCAAGCAACTCAAAGGCAAGCTGAGTTACATGTTCCAGGGAACGGCTCTTTTCGATTCCATGACGGTTTATGAGAATATCGCCCTTCCCCTGGCTGAAAAACGACGTTATCCCAAGCTGGAAATAAACAGGCGCGTCCAGGAAAAACTCACCCAGCTCGACCTGGTAGGGATGGAACACAAGTATCCTTCCCAGCTTTCAGGGGGAATGAAAAAGCGGGTAGCCATGGCCAGGGCCCTGATCACCGAACCGGAAATAGTGCTTTTCGACGAGCCTACCACCGGCCTGGATCCAATCCGCAAGAATGCCGCCCATAACATGATCGCTGATTATCAACGGCGTTTCGGGTTCACCGGCATTCTTGTCAGTCACGACATACCGGACGTGTTCAGGATATCCCAGCGCGTGGCCATGCTCGATGATGGCAGAATCCTTTTCGAAGGCAGCCCTGAACAGCTTCAAGAGAACAAAAACCCGGTCATCCGGGCTTTCATCCACGGACACGACCGGATAGACATGGAATGAAAGATCCGACCAACCAGCAAGCGGGAGGTTTCGGGAGGAATCATGAAACGAACCAGTGTTGAAACAGCCGTAGGGGTATTCGTCCTGATCGGAATTCTCTGTATCGGCTATCTCACCATCAAGCTGGGCAAGATGGAATTGTTCGGCGGAGACTATTACCAGCTTACGGCCCGCTTCGACTCCGTATCAGGTCTCAAGACCGGGGCCGACGTAGAGGTGGCCGGAGTACAGATAGGCAAGGTGGCCTCGATAGAACTCGATCAGGAAAACGACATGGCCGTGGTGACCCTCAAGATCCGCAAGGGAGTCAGGGTCAGCGACGACGCCATAGCTTCCATCAAGACATCGGGGCTGATCGGGGACAAATTCGTCAAAATAACTCCCGGCGGGTCTGAAGATTATCTCCAGCCGGGCGATAGTATTTCTGACACCGAATCGGCTCTGGACATCGAAGAGCTGATCAGCAAGTATGTATTTGGAAAGGTTTGATGATGGCCATGTATTTCAACCTAAGATCGAAAACCGCGGTCACATGGATGGTAAGCTTTGCTCTGGTTGCAGCCGCCTTCTGGTTCACCTTCAGCGGCGTGGAGGCAGCCGAAGACGACCCCATGGCGACCCTCAAAAAACCCATCGACCAGGTCATAAAGATCCTCAACGATCCCCGTTACAAGCAGGCTGACAAAAAGGAAGAGCAGCGCGAGAAACTGTGGCAAACGGCCCGCGGCCTGTTTGATTTCAACGAGATAAGCCGCCGGGCGGTGGCCAGGTACTGGAAAAAGTTCAGCGCCGAAGAAAAAAAGCATTTTTCGGACGTTTTCGCCGAGTTTCTGGGCAACACCTACATCGACAAGATCCAAAGTGAATACAACAACGAGCGGATCGTCTACGTCAGCCAGATCGCCAAGGGAAACAAGGCCCTCGTAAAAACCAAGATATTGCGGGGAGAATCCCTCGAAATACCGATTGCCTACAGGATGAAAAAGATCGACGGCCGTTGGAAGGTCTATGACATCCTGGTTGAAAACGGCGTCAGCCTGGTAAAAAACTACCGCGTTCAATTCTCCGAAATCCTGAGGAAGCACCCACCGCAATACCTTATCAAACGCCTGGAGACCAAACTTGCCGAGCAGAAAAAGAAACGTACCTCAAAGAGCAA
>JALVRI010000627.1 GCA_027031325.1 Desulfobacteraceae bacterium | reverse complement strand
CAACAACCCCATGATAAATCCACTGACAGCAAATCTTTTCATTTTTCAGCTCCCGTTTTCTGGTTAATGGTTTTGCCTTTTATTAACCATTAACCCCGCAAACAGAAAAAAGTAACGCCCCAAATTGCATTTTCAGATTCTATCAATAAATGCGCTTTGCTGATCCCGGCTTTTACATCCTCATAAAAAACTTTGAGTCGACGAAAGGGGAAAAATGATGCTACTCTGAGTCCGGACATTGCAGGCCTCCTTTTGATATGGATTGTCTAAACCTATATCGATGGAGATGCCGGGTGTCCATTTTTCAGGCATTCGAAGTGCATAATCCGGGTTAATCAGCGTTGAAGGTTTAACCAATCTCTGGCATAGATATGGTTGCAACCGGATTTTACAGCTCGCAAGTTTGGCGAATTAAAAGCGCATGATCCGGGTTGAAACCATTGCTTTGCCGAAGCACCAGATGAAAAAAGTACCTTCGCAAAACCTAGTTCCGGAAAGTCTTACCACTTGGCTTCGACTTGAAGGCAGGGGTATTATAACCCTCGTGGGAGCAGGCGGCAAAACGACCCTGATGTACAGGTTGGCCGGCGAGTTGGTGAAAAGTGGTCACAAGGTCCTGACTACCACCACCACCAGGATTGCCTGGCCGGATCCCAAGCAGACGCCGGTTGTCTTGGCGCCCAGGTCGGACTCCGGCTTGCTGAAACCATTGGCAAGAGGCCTGGGGCGCTCCGGGCATGTCACTGTCGGCCTTTGCTCAGGAGCCTCAGCCAAAAAGCTGGAAGGCCTGGATCCGGCCCGGATCGACAACATGCTGGAAGTTCTTCCGGTGGACTGGATCCTGGTGGAAGGAGACGGTGCGGCCCGCAAGCCCCTCAAAGCCCCGGCGGTATATGAACCTGTGATTCCTTCCAGGACTTGTCTGGTACTCGGGGTCATCGGTTTGAACTGCCTGGGCCGCAAGCTCAACGAGGCCAACGTCCATCGCGCCGAACTTTTTTCCCATCTTAGCCGGTGCCCCATGGGCGGCAGCATCGACACCGAATCTCTTGCCGTTCTTATTTGCCATGGCGAGGGATTGCTGAAAAATCGGCCCGCTGGCGCCAAGGGGGCCGTCTTCCTCAACCAGGCCGAAACAGAGCGCCGAATCGAAGCCGGCCGGGAGATCATCAGGTTGGCACGAAAGCGATGCCGGCCGATCCTGGAGACCGCGGCTCTGGGATGCGCCCGAGACAGCCTGCCGGTTTATTGGAAAATTTGATGCAGTTTGCGTCTCCCAGGCAAGAAACCGCTTTCAAGATAGCGCCAGTTTGCGCAGTACATAGGGCAGAATTCCGCCGTTGAGATAGTAGTCGACCTCTATCTGGGTGTCCAGGCGGACCCTGGCTTTGAATTCCACCCGGCGACCGTCCGGTTTGGATGCCTTAACATCCACCGTGATCCCCGGTTTCAGGTCAGCCAAACCGATAATCGAGAAACTCTCGTTGCCCTCCAGACCCAGTTGGTTTATCCCCTGGCCAGGCAGGAACATAAGCGGCAAGACTCCCATCCCCACCAGGTTGTTGCGGTGAATCCGCTCGTATGATTCGGCTATCACCGCCCGGATGCCCAGCAGGTTGGTACCCTTTGCAGCCCAGTCCCGGGATGAACCGGTCCCATATTCTTTGCCGGCCAATACAATCAAGGGAACGTTTTGTTCCTTGTAAGCAACGGCGGCGTCGTAAATGAACATTTCCTTGTTTTCAGGGAACTTGCGTGTAAAAGAGCCTTCTTTTGGTGCTACCAGTCTGTTTTTGATACGGATATTGCCGAATGTGCCCCGCATCATAACTTCATGGTTGCCACGGCGCGATCCATAAGAATTGAAATTGCTCGCTTCAAGTCCCTTGTCGACGAGGTAGCGTCCGGCAGGATAGTCCTCAGGGATGGCACCCGCCGGCGAGATGTGGTCGGTAGTCACCGAGTCCCCCAGGACCAACAGAGCCCGGGCTGACTTTATGTCACCCGGCACAGGCGATTCCAATTTCAGGCCTTCGAAAAAGGGTGGTTTTTTGATGTAGGTAGACTCCGGGTTCCACTTGTAGGTCGTATTTTCTTCGGTTTGCAAGGCTTTCCAAAACTTGTCGCCTTCCAAGATACGACTGTATCTGCTGATGAAAAAGTCGCGCTTTACATGTTTCGCCACCAACTGTTCGACCTGCCGGTCTTCCGGCCAGAGATCTTCGAGATAGACCGGCTTGCCATTGGAATCTATGCCGACCGGTTCCGAGGCCAGGTCGATATCGATCCGGCCCGCCAATGCGAAGATCACCACCAGCATTGGGGAAGTCAGGAAATTTGATTTTACCAACTGGTGGATGCGCGCTTCGAAATTGCGGTTGCCGGACAAGACCGCCGCCACGTTGAGATTGTCGGCGACGATGACCTGCTCCACTTCCGGGTGTAGCGGGCCGCTGTTGCCGATGCAGGTCGTACAACCGAAGGCCACGGGATGAAAACCGAGGGCCTCGAAATATGGCATCAAGCCCGCATCCTGGAGGTAGTCCAACACTACCCTGGAGCCTGGAGCAAAGGATGTTTTCACGAATGCCGGGACATTGAGCCCCAGCTTGACCGCTTTTTGGGCTATCAGCCCAGCTCCCACGAGGAC
>JALVRI010000626.1 GCA_027031325.1 Desulfobacteraceae bacterium | reverse complement strand
GCCAGCATGCAATTTGCGGCATACTTGGTCATTTCGGCGCTTCTTATGCTCATTACGATCATCTTGTCCCGGCTTCTGGCAAAAGGCGCGTAGAGAGTCTCCAACAACTTGGCCGTGCGGACATTGTCCGTACCCACGATTACCCGGTCAGGCTTCATGAAATCGTTGACCGCATCGCCTTCTTTGAGAAATTCAGGGTTGGAAACCACATCAAACTCAATGGCCACACCCCGTGCTTTCAACTCCTGCTCTATTATTCTCCTCACCTTGTCTGCCGTTCCCACCGGCACAGTGGACTTGTTGATTATTATCTTGTAGTCCTCCATCATTTGACCGATTTGGTGGGCCACCTGTTCAACGTAAGAAAGATCGCAGGAACCATCCTCTTTGGCAGGAGTGCCCACACAGTTGAAGACGAACAAAGCCTGCTCCAGCCCTTTCTTTAGCTGAGTCGAAAACTGCAACCGGCCCTGTTGAAGGTTCCTTTTGACAAGCGGTTCCAGCCCCGGCTCGTATATATGCAGGCGCCCCTGCCTGAGATGATTTACAATGTCCGGATTTACATCTATGCAAACCACATCGTTACCCATTTCCGCCAGGCAGGCGGCTGCCACCAAACCGACGTAGCCGGTACCGACAATACATACATTCATGGCAAAATCCTTCTCGTGTTGGTCCAAAAGTCAAGCGCTGTTGGTTCTTTCACTGCTGACCAGCTATTCAAGACCGTAGTATTCAGCATACCATTTGACAAACTCCCTGATGCCTTTTTCCAGTGGGGTGTCGGGCCTGAAGCCGAAAGTTGTCATCAGGTCCGACACGTCTGCGTAGGTTTCGGGCACATCCCCCGGTTGAAGTTCGAGCAGTTCCAACCGGGCTTGCCTGTTGAGGGCCTTCTCGATTTCAGCTATGAATTCCATCAGTTCCACGGGCTTGTTGTTGCCGATGTTGAAAAGGCGGTATGGTGCATACGAGCTTGCCGGATCCGGTGCCCGTCCATCCCAGGCCTGATTTCCTTCCGGAGGGGATTTCATCACCCGCACCACGCCTTCTATTATGTCGTCAATATAGGTAAAGTCCCGCCGCATCTTGCCATGGTTGAAGACCTGAATAGGCCGTCCTTCCGTGATCGCCCTGGTGAACAGGAAAAGGGCCATATCCGGCCGCCCCCAAGGACCATAAACGGTAAAAAAACGCAGCCCGGTGGATGGAAGACCGTAAAGATGGCTGTAGGTATGGGCCATGAGTTCATTGGATTTCTTGGTGGCGGCGTACAGCGAAACAGGATGATCTACATTGTGATGGACGGAAAAAGGCATCTTTTTATTGGCGCCGTAGACCGAACTCGAAGATGCAAATACCAAATGTTTGACCATGAAATTACGGCAACCTTCCAGAACGTTCAAAAAACCCACGATGTTGGCATCGATATAAGCCCCCGGGTTTTTCAAAGAATACCGCACCCCGGCCTGGGCAGCCAGGTTTACCACAACCTCGGGTCGGTTTTTGCTGAAAATCTCATTGACCGCTTCCCGGTCTTTCAAGTCGGCCTTGTAAAAAAGAAAGTCATCGAATTTTTTCAGGATGGCCAGACGGTCTTTTTTAAGCTTGGGATCATAGTAAGGGTTGAGATTATCAAGGCCGACCACCCTGTGGCCTTCTTCAAGCAGCCGCCTGGAAAGATGGAAACCGATGAAACCGGCAGCTCCGGTAATCAAAATAGTCTCGAAATCATTTTTCATCTTCAGCCAAACATCCTTTCGAATCCACAAATTGACTGCCACCGCATTTTGGGACCGGCAGCCACAATCCAAGTTTCGGGGTTACGGAATCAAGCCAGATTGTAGTCCTTGATCTTGTTGAGCATCGATTTATAGCTGATTTTCAACAAGCCGGCGGCTTTCTTGCGGTTCCAATTGGTCTTTTCCAAAGCCCTTTGAATCAGGTGTCGTTCAGTCCCCTGGACAAAGTCTTCACAAATGCTGCGCAATGAAAAATCTGTTCCCTGGTCGATCATCTCCCTTAGGCGGGCGACAATCCTGGTTGTGCCCGGCATGATGTTGAGCATATCGATCACCTGGTTCGATTTTACAGCATCGACGAAAGGCGGGGCTTCCAACACGAACTGCTCATTGCCAGTCGAGACGATCCGCTTGATGGTATTTTCCAGTTCGGCCACGTTCCCCGGCCAATGATAATGACTGAAGACTGTCTTGGCCTTGGGAGATATCCTGAAAAAACTGCGTTTGAACTCCAGGCAATATTTATAGGTAAAATAATCTGACAACAAGTTTATATCCGACCTCCGATTACGCAGCGGAGGAACATTGACGGTCATGACGTTCAACCGGAAATAAAGATCCTTTCGGAATTGGTCGGCTTCAACAAGATCGGCTATTTGGTTCCTGGCGGTAACTATGAATTTTACCTCGCTTTCAAGACCGGATGATGAATATCCCCCTGCCTTGTCGACCACCAACAGGAGCTGAGCCTGAAAGCTTTGGGGCAATTTGTCTATTTCCGATACGAGAATGGTTACCCTGCTATTGCGGTCAATCAACTCCTCAAGTTCAAGAATCCTCGCGATGTCCCCTTCGGCGGAGCATTTTTCGCTTTCAGCCAATTGTTCAGAATCAAGCTTGACAAATGT
>JALVRI010000625.1 GCA_027031325.1 Desulfobacteraceae bacterium | reverse complement strand
AAAAAGTCGATGATGTCTACGACAAGGAATCCCGTGACCGTGCGATTCTGGCAGCCCAGATCGAAAGGCTCAAAAAGCTCAACGAGCGTATCGGACAAGATGCCATCAACCTTACCAGGGCCCTCAAAGGCGACAGCAAGGTCCAAGGCAACTGGGGGGAGGTCATCCTCGAAAGGGTCCTGGAAGATTCCGGGCTGGCAGAAGGCCGGGAGTATCTTGTGCAGGCCAGCCTGCACGATAAATCCGGCCGGATCTACCGGCCCGATGTCATCATCCGCCTGCCGCGCGGAAGAAACATCATCGTCGATGCCAAGGTATCCCTGCGGGCCTTCGAGCGCTACCACAGTTGCCGGGACGATGCGGGCCGCCGGCAAGCCCTCAAACAACATCTTCAGGCCGTCCGGGAACACATACGCAGCCTGGCAGCCAAGCGTTATGACGAGCTGGAGGGGGTCTGCAGCCCGGATTTCATCCTGATGTTCCTCCCCATCGAAGCCGCTTTCCTGGCCGCCATCGAAAACGATTCCCAGCTTGTAAGCGAAGCCTTGCAAAAGGGTGTCGTGCTGGTCAGTCCATCAACCCTCCTGGTCACCCTTAAAACCATAGAAAGTATATGGCGCCATGAATACCAGAATCGACATGCCTTGGAAATAGCTCGCCAGGCGGCCGGGCTGTACGACAAATTCGTCGGGTTCGCAGAAGCCTTGCAAGAAATCGGAGATAAACTCGACAAGGCCCGGGATGCCTGGCTTAAAGCCCGCCGGCGCCTCACAAGCGGCCGCGGAAACATTGTAAAAAGAATCGACAACCTCAAAAAACTCGGCGTCAAGGCCAGATACGAGCTGCCACGCGAACTGGTAGAAGATGCCCTGGAGCCGGACGATCCACCCGGCCGCCGGGACCAGGAGGGAGACAAAGCCCATGCGCAATCGTCAAGTAACCGTTAAGATAGACCCCGAACTGTGCAACGGTTGCGGAATCTGCGTCAGGACCTGTCCCAAGCAGACCCTGGCGATCGTTTCCGGCAAGGCCGTGGCAACCGGAAAAGAATCGATGAACTGCGGCCATTGCGCCGCCGCCTGCCCCACCGGGGCCATAACGGTCCAAGCTCTGGATAGCAATGCCTTGCAATTTACAACCTTCAACACCGGCAACATATGGATCAAGCCCGGCAGTTTCGACGTCGGCTTTCTGGTCCAGTTGCTACGTTCCAGGCGCTCGTGCCGGAATTTCAAAGAAAGGCCGGTGGAAGGCCGGATGCTGGAGGACCTGGCCCGCGTCGGAATCACGGCCCCATCCGGGTCCAATTGCCAGCCCTGGTCGTTCGCCCTGCTTGGAAAGCGGGAAGCCGTCATCAGCCTTGCCGAAAAAATAGGCGCTTTTTACAGCCGGCTCAATCGGCTTGCTTCCAAAGCCTGGGTTAGGGAACCATTGGCATGGCTTGGCCAAAAAGGGCTTAAAAACTATTACCGGCAACATTTGACCGAAGTCGAAAAGGCCCTGGACCAATGGAAGGCCGCCGGCAAGGACCCCCTTTTTCACGGCGCACCGGCCGTTATGGTGATCGCGGCCGACAAGAACGCCAGCTGCCCCGCCGAAGACAGCCTCCTGGCCGCGGGCAACATCCTGCTTGCCGCCCATTGCATGGGCTTGGGAACCTGCCTGATCGGCTTTGCCGTCGAGGCCATCCGCAGGGATGTCCAAATTCATGAATGGCTCGGTTTCAGTCGGAATCAGGAAGTCCACGCCGTAATCGCCCTGGGTTGGCCTGACGAAACCTATAAGCGATATGCCGAAAGAATGAGCCCCAGGATACACCATGTCAGGCCCTGATGGGGTCAAGCCGGCCTCTGCCACGGCAGGCCAGGACAACTTGTCCATGCGGCCTGCCATCCTTGGCCTTTGGCAGCGGCATGGATGGTCAAAAAAAAAGAAAGAAGGGGAAGGACGCTGCGGTGCGCGGGCAGCGCCCTTCCCCTCGGGTGTGTTTGGTCCTTCCTTCGTCAGTCAAGCTGCGGCAGCCTAGAACGGCCACCTTCCACAAAAGGAGTGAGGTATAGAGGATGGAGTTTTCAAAGATCGCGCACCCAGGTACTAGAATAGAAATTGCGGGCCAGATGTCAACCATTAAGATGAAAAAAATTAACCCGGATTTTGCACTGAACTTTTTTCTTGATCACAAAAAAGCATCCTTTTAAAATGATCTTAAGAAGTTAACCCACTTTCACAAAAAAAGGAGGTCACCAAAAGGGCGCAAGCACAAAGCAGCAAAACCGGCCGTCCGCGTAAAGTCCTTCCCCAAGGAAACGCAAAGATCTCTTTAACCGGAAAGGATGTCACCGTCCGTGCCGCCATGGCCCTGGTTGCCCGTGCCATGGAGAGAATCGGTCTGCGCGCGCAATTTGGAAATATCCGCACCGGCATGGCTGTCCGCACAAGGCTGGATACCGCAAAGTTACTCGAGCAGTTGGCTTCCCTGAGGCTGTTGGGCGCCAAGGCCATCAGTGACATGGCACTGCTGAACAAAAAGGCCCTCTTGGAAATCTTCCAGTGGGATACCATCTGGTTATGCCAACCTAAAACTGACCCACCTTGCCTGAATGACACCCTAACTGGATGTTGTGTAAACCACAACAAGCCCCTTACCTTTGACTGCGTCA
>JALVRI010000624.1 GCA_027031325.1 Desulfobacteraceae bacterium | reverse complement strand
AAACGTTTCCAGGTACCGAAAAGGCACAGCACGTCCCCTACCTGCAGCGGTATATCGTGGATTTCGGAACGAAAGGTTTCTTCCTGGCGATAGATGGCAAGGGGTGTCACCCGAAACCGATCCTGGAAGTTCAATTCCTGCAGGGTCTTGCCTATCAGGTACGACCTGGGGGCGACTACCGCATCGACTCTTCCGGAAACGGACGCATCTACCTCGGTCCTGTATATTTCGAGCCTGTCCTTGAGGATCATCCCTTCCTCTTCGGCCATCCGCCTGACATCCTCTTCCTTGCCGTAGACCACCAGTTCGATTCCGGAGTGGACCTCCTTCTCCGGTTCAGGAGAGACAACCTTGAAATCAGGAGGCTCGGTGATGGCCACGACATTGCAAAGGTACCTTTCCAGCAGGTCCTTGACCAGGATCGGATCCCGGTAATGGGTGAAGTCTTCGGGAGTGGTCAGTTCAAAAAGGTGCCCCACGTCGCTTACCTGTTGTGAATCGAATTGACCGGCCGGCTTATCATCACTGCTGCTTTCATCTCCCCTGGGCAGAATCCAGCGACCGAGCAAAACAAAGCAGGCGATACCGCTTGCCACCAACGCCAGACCGATCGGTGTCACGTCGAAAAGGCCGAAGGGCTCCAGATTGAAAGGTGCCAGCAGGTCATTGAGCAAAATGAGAGGACTACAGCCCACCAGGGTGATGGTTCCGCCCAAGATTGCACTGAAGCCAATAGGCATCAGCAAACGGCTCAAGGGAATTTTTTGCATCTTGCTGATACGTTGAATGGCCGGCAGAAAAAGGGCCGCCGCCCCGATATTTTGCATGAAACTGGAAATGCCGGCCACCGTAATGGAGATGGCGATAATCACCCTCGAGGCGCTCTTGCCCGCGATCTTCATTACCGGGGTCACCAGGTTATTGATAAGTCCGGTGCGATCCAGCCCGGCGCCGATGATGATCACCGCAATGATCGAAACCACCGCATTGCTGCTCAAGCCGATAAAGGCCTCCTTGGGTGTTACAAGATGCAACAAGGGAAGGACAACCATCATCAGAATGGCAACCACATCCACTCTGACCCACTCCACTATGAAGAGGAAAATCGCCACCCCGATCATCAGCATGACCAAGATCATTTCAGTCGTCAAAGGTTCCATAAGCACTCCATCCGTTTGTGTGTCCGTCAATACAAAACCTGAAGAACGTCAGGCATGAAATCCCTTCCGCTTTCACGAAGCCGTCTTGCGACTGACAGTCAGCAAAGGACACTCAAGGGTCCCGGTAACCCGGTTTATCCAGTGCCCTTTGCCCGGCAGTTCCTGGCTGCTGCCCCAAACAACAGCGTGAAAAGGCGGCCGGTCGGCCAAAAATTTGAGCATCTCCTGGGCTGGATCACCCACCCGCAGGGCTGAAGTAACTTCAATACCTTCCTGGATGAAATTTTCTGAACAAGTAGATAGCTGCTTTGCCACCCGGCTTTCGATTTTATGGAGGGCATTGCGCTGGGACCCCAACAAGGTACGACCGGCGAAAGCCATGGCAACCAGCATCAAAAAGGTCACCTGGCAATCCATACGTATGGCAAACTCCCTGGCGTAAGTCACGGCCTCGGAACAGATTGTTTCATTTTCAAAAACTAGCAGGATATTGCGAAACATTGACCTTTTCCTCCCAGGCAACCAACATAGGCAAAAGGCTTGCCAAGCTTCAACAATCGCTTTTATACTGAATTTATAAGAAATTTAAACACAGGAGTATTTATCTGGCGGGGAACGTGGTGATGCAATTTGCAACCATAGCCAGGGACCGGGTCCGCATCCCGGCCCCAAAACCTATGCTGGACCAATTTGTTGCAATATGCATCTATATCGCTCGTTATTGCATCATAATGGATATGGGTTGGACCGCGGTCAGGTCAAACCGTATTTTTTCATTTTTCTCCACAAGGAGGCCCGGTCGATACCCAGGATCCTGGCAGCCTTGGTACGAACGCCACCGGTAAGCTTAAGCACGTGGGCAATGTAATCTTGTTCCAGCTCGCTAAGGGTCATCAAGCTGTTTTCCGGCCGCTTGTAGGCGTGCAGTTCCAGTTCCACAAGGTCACTTGGCAGGTCACCGACCCCGATGGTGCGGCCCTTGCAGATTGCCGCAGCTCTCAAGAGGATATTTTCAAGCTCCCGGACATTACCGGGAAAGGCATAGTTGGTCAGCAAATCCATCGCCTTCTGGGAGATGGCGTCAACTTCCCTTCCCCCGCGCCTGCGCAGATCGTTGAGAATGTGATAGGCCAAAAGGGGAATGTCTTCTTTGCGCTCGCAAAGATTGGGCAGATGGATGTTGACCACGTTGACCCGGTAAAAAAGATCTTTGCGGAAGGTTCCCTCGGCGGCGGCAACCTTCAGGTCTTTGGCCGTAGCCGAAACCACCCTCACATCGATCCGGATCGGTTTGCGACCGCCCACCCTGATCAACTCTTTTTCCTGGAGGACCCTAAGGAGTTTGACCTGCATGGAAGGCGGCATCTCCCCGATTTCATCAAGAAAGATTGTACCGCCGTCGGCTTCTTCCAGCAGGCCTGCGCAGTTTTCATCGGCCCCGGTGTAGGCCCCCTTTTCATGTCCGAAAAGTTCGTTGTCGATGAGGCTTTCGCTCAGGGCTCCGCAATTGAATGCCACAAAGGGCCCCTTGGCTCGATGGCTGGCGGCATGAATAGCCTTTGCCACCAGTTCTTTGCCGGTGCCGGAATCCCCTGTTATCAACACGTTGCAGTCCGTGGGAGCAATCTGGGCAATTGTCGCTTCCACTTGACGGATTAGCGGACTCTTTCCGATTATTACCGGGAATTCCATGCCCTCACCTTTGGTGTTTGCCATTCGGAGGGCCTCAAGCCGACTGCTGTGCATCTCCAAGGCCTTTGCAACCAGGGCCCGGATCTGGCCGGGCGAAAAAGGCTTGGCCAGGTAATAGAATGCCCCTTCCTTGGTTGCCTCAACGGCACCGTCCAAAGAAGCGTAACCGGTTATCAGGATTATCTCCACATTGGCAAAGCGGCTGCGAATGCGGTTCATAAACTCCATGCCGTCCATGACGGGCATCTTGACATCGCTGATTACCAGGTCTGCGCCTGCTTTTGCGATGTGATCAAGGGCACGTTGGCAACTGGTGAAAGCCGCCACCCGATAGCCGCACTTTTCCAGTACCCTTCTCAGGCGCTTGATGGTAACCGGATCGTCGTCGACAATCACAATTTGTTGTTCCATCGACTTATCCCCACCATTTCAGCCAAGACCGACATCCGGCAGGCAATCGACAAAAATACCTGTTTAAACCATATTATTGGCAGGTGTTCAATCCCAGGTTGGAATCAGTAGCCGGCCTGGATCAATTGTTCATCGGCGGCCTTTTCGATCAAGCCCGGAAGGCCGCCTGAAAGACGGTAGATTCGCTTGATCCGGCGGCGGCTTAAATTAAGGGGTCGGGTTGCCTCAGAACTGCTCAGCCGATGACGGAGATAAGAGGCGGTTTGTTCCTCGGTAAGAGGGTTCAGGTTGATTTGCCTTACAAACGCATTGGTTGGAGCAAGGTCCATCATCCTCACACTAGATGGACGGATATCAGGGGTTGCAAAAAAAACGATCCCTCGCAAACGGCCGTGGCCTTTCCGGGGCCATATGCAACGTACCAGGAACTTCAGCTCGGGCCAGGACAATCGCTGGGCGTCATCGAAAAGTATGGCCGGCAGTCGGCTTTCATCTTTTGCCAGGGCAACCTGCCGCCGGTCAAGACCTGCCAGCCGGCCGGATGTGCCACGTTCAAACTTGAAGGCAAGCCTTGCCTTGCACCACGGCGAAGGGTCGAGTACCATCAAACGGCGCATCAAGGTGGTCTTGCCGCTGCCTTTTTCGCCGATCACAATACCAAGAAATTTATCTGCTCCAACCAACTGGAGCAAGGCTTTCAACTGCTGGGACAGCAAGGGGGTCTGGAAGAATTGATTCCAGCCGGCGGCCGGGATGGCTGCTGCTGCTTTGCTTGATCTGGCAGACGACCCGGACGAAAACGGGCCTTTGCCCCCGGATCCGGATTTTAGTTTGTGCAGTTCCATGATCTTCCAGTATATTTAAAGATACAGTCTCTTTCCCATAACTTCCAAGGCGATGGGAAAATATCCCTTGGCACCGGACCGTTTCCCATCTAGGGGCAGGTTTTAAACCCGCCCCTAGAATTCAAAGCAAATTACATGCCGATCTTCGGCAACATCAAAATCCACAGATCTGCTCTTGTCCCCGTTTCCAAGCCACAAGGCAAAGGATCTTCAAAAGGCTGCGAACAAAAAAACAGCAAAGCCGATCGTAAGCACAGTCAGACACAGCCGGGCGGCTGTTATCAGATGCAAAAGCCCCCGCAACGGCTGCGGAGGCTTTTGCCTGATAGGTATGGCGTCCCCAAGGGGATTTGAACCCCTGTCGCCGGCGTGAAAGGCCGGTGTCCTGGGCCAGGCTAGACGATGGGGACGAAACTTGAACCAATATTTTTGGTGGGCCGTGCTGGGCTCGAACCAGCGACTCTCTGCTTAAAAGGCAGATACTCTACCGACTGAGTTAACGGCCCGAAGTGAAAGTCAGCTATTTAACCGCATTCAAAAGCTTTGTCAACCGAAAAGAGTACCGCCCCCTTGAAGGTTGCCGCTGCATTTTTCAATCATGACCAATGACCGACCTTTTGCCCCCAAGTATACCCCGGCAAGGTTCATGAAAGCAACAAGGCGGCGCATAATACAACGGCACCGCTTGCAAGCAGCCAATCCGCAGGCCCACGATCCAAATGGTAAAATGGACGATCAGGGGTAAAACACCTGGCCTCCATGGCCCAAACCAAGCGGTCGGCCGACAGGAAAACCCGCCTGACGACCGGCAGGATGAGTTTGAACGCCCGCCTGAATGGATTGCTAGAAGCTGCCACGGCCCGTGCCTGCTGGGCCGCCATCGTCTCCCGCACCTGTTGCAAAATGACCGGAATGAACCTGACCAGCAGGCCGATCATGGTGGCAACCACCTTTTCATTGACCAGCGGCACAGGTCTCAAGAACCAAGCTACCGCGCTGCGTATCTGCGCAGCAGCGGTAGTTGCGGTCAGGATAATCGACCACCAAACAATGACCAAAAGTCTCCAGGCGATATACCCTCCCCCAGCCAAACCCTCAGCGGTCAAATCAAGCGGTCCCAATTCCAGCAGGACTTGGCCCGGGGTCAGCAATCCACGGGCCAAGACAACCAGAGCCAACAAGAATATGAAATATTTTGTCTGGTTCCAAAGAACCCTTAGGGACGGGACCAGTCTGAGCCACAGGATGGAGGTTACCACGGTAACCAGGGCCAGAGCAGTCCATCCGGCTCCCAGGCTGCAAATACTCAGGCCGGCCAGGGCTGCCAACTTTATGCGCGGGTCACAATCAACTATCCAGACCGGCCGTGGCCGGTAAGTAAAAATGCTCAGCTCAGCCATGGTTCCAGACAACCTTTACATTTCAGGCTGCACGGCGGATGGATGCCGTATCGCTCAACCGAACCGATAACCTTATCCGGTTGCCCGTCGGCAACTATCTCCCCTTTACTCAGGACCACCAGCCTCTGGGCGTAGGCAACCACTTTTTCAAGCTCGTGGGTACACAAAACGATGGTCATCTTACGGCGGTGGAGGCAAAGCAGCTGCTCCAACACCATTTTGACGCCGGGGTAATCCAGGTTGGAAAATGGCTCGTCCAGCACGACTACGCGAGGCTTCATGGCCAGGACCCCGGCGATGGTAAGCCTCCTTTTTTCCCCGCCGGAAAGCAGGTGGGGACTTGTGTCACTAAGGGACTTCAGTCCTGTCTGCTCCAGGGTCTTATCAACCAGAGCCTTGATCTTATCGCGGGGCAGACCCAGGTTTTCAGGGCCGAAGGCCACCTCATCCCTTACGGTTTCTCCCACAATCTGGCTCTCTGTGTCCTGGAAAACCATCTGGACGATTTTGCGTGCCCGCAACAGATCCTTGCTTACCTCGATGCCGTCCACCAGAACCCGGCCCGACGTCGGCAAGAGCAAGCCGTTGAAATGGCGCAACAAGGTTGTCTTGCCTGAACCGTTGGCACCGGCAATGACCACGAATTGCCCCTCATCGATCCTCAAATCTATATGCTTCAGCCCCCAACGGCCGTTTGCAAAACGATGTCCCAGATTGATCGTCTCTAGAATCGGCAACTTCAACCTGCCTTGTCGATACCGCCCGGAGTTGCTTGAAGTGCGATAATCGGCCTGAGGGTTCTGGCGACTCCATATGCTGCCAGGATTTTCACAGCATCCCCAATCAAAAAAGGGATCATTCCCACGGCTATCGATTTGGCCCAATCCATTCCGGTCACAAGCTTCAGCCAGGGTACACCGAACAGATAGATTACCATGCTTCCGGCAACCAAGCCTCCAAGCTCGATCAAGGGCCGGCCGCAAGCCCGCTCTGACACCTTGCCCACCAGATAAGCTGCAGCCAGAAAGCCGAACAGGTAACCACCTGTCGGCCCCAACAATCTTCCAAGTCCTCCCGTGCCACCTGCAAATACCGGAAGCCCGCAGGCACCTGCCAAGAGGTATACTCCAACCGAAGCGGCGGCCCAGCCACCTCCCAGCAGCAGACCTGCCAGCAGGACAAACAGATTTTGCATCACTATCGGTACCGGCCCGATGGGAATAGAGATAAAAGCACCTACAGCTATCAACGCCGCCATCAGAGAAGAATGGACCATCAACCGTAAATAGCTTATATTTTTCATAATATTAACAACCTAATATTCGGCCCCCAGTCAACCCCAATTTAAAATCAGCCTCCATCTTGACTATCCAGGGGCCTATTGTGAAAACAATCGCCGTAGGCCACCTTCTTCAGCGTCCCATCATTCATTTCCAGGATCAAGCCCCCGTCGTTTGCGATATCCCTGGCAACTCCCTGACAGCGTCCCCTTAGAGTCACAACCGTAACGGCCTGGCCGAGGGTAACGCTCAGCCGGCGCCATTGATCGAGGGCCTGGCTCAATTGCCAGTTACCTAAACGGCGGGAAAACCGATCCAGAAAGTTCCTCAACAAATCGCTGGCAGCAACCTTCCTGCCGGTCAAGCGGTAAATCGAAACAGCGCCAGATACCATCTTTGCCGGGTCATTATTCAGGTTAACCCCTACACCCACGTTTACAAAGGCCACCTGGTCGGATTCGGCTTCCATCTGGGAAAGAATACCGGCCACCTTTTTGCCATCGACCAGAATGTCATTGGGCCACTTGACCCGGGCCCGGACTCGGCAGATACTCTCAAGCGCCAGGGCCAAATCGACCGCTGCCGCCAAATTTATCCTGACAGCCTCTGCCGGGGATATTTCCGGGCGCAAAACCACCGTAAAATACAACCCCCCATCTTCTGATTCCCACCGGCGCTGAAGACGGCCACGTCCACGGCTCTGCCTGCCGGCAACAACGGTTGTAAACGCCGGGCAGCCTGCCTGGGCCAGGCGCAAGGCTTCGTCCATGGTGGAGGTGGTCTCGTCAAAGTAATGGATCAGATCCTTCCACCTGCCCATCTCCCAACAATAGGCGCTTCCAGGGCGCCTTATGAGGCGGTAGCCCCTGGAAGAAGCCTCTATGACATAGCCCAGCTCCTGCAGGCGCTGAATATGCTTCCAGACCGAAACTCTGGATATTCCAAGCGCCTGGCTGAGCTTGTTTCCGGAAATGGTTGAGCCGCCTGCGAGGATATTCAGGATTTCAGCCTTCATTGGCCCTCCATACGTTAACCCGACTGGCGTGCATGGTTAACACAGATCGTAAAAAAATCAACTCAAAAAGGCAGCCGTGGCCGGCGAAAAGCCCTCAACATGACAATTACCCATGATGCAAACTGGTTATCCGGACTATCAACACGGCCTTGACGGCAGGGCACCCGCAAAGCATTTCCGGCCGTACACAATCGAAGACTGGGACGCTGAAAGAGAAAATCGATTAAAGGGCCCGGAGCAACCTGGAGTGGATATTGTCAAAACCACCGTTTGACATGACCAGAATCACGTCACCTGATTTTGCCTGGTCGGTCAAAAAGTCGATGATAGCATCCGTATCGGGAAAGCTGCGGGCCTTTATCCCTTGAGCGGACAGGTCTTGGGCCAGCCTGGCGGCCGAAAAACGCTCTGCCGGATCTATGGATTCGATTGCCGGGGGACGGCGGACACATACCAAATCGGCCCCTGCAAAACTGCGGGAATAAGCTTCCTGAAAGATATTGCGGCGGCTGGAATTGGTCCGCGGTTCGAAAACCGCGATCAGGCGCCTTTCCGGGAACGCCTCGCATACGGCCTCTACAGTGGCTTTTACGGCCGTCGGGTGATGGGCAAAGTCGTCCAGCACCAAGATACCGTTCTTTTCACCCCTGACCTGTTGGCGTCGGGCGATCCCGGGGAAATCCGCCAGGGCGTCCCTAAGGGCATCCGGAGCGACACCCAGGCTCAGGGCCACGGCGGCAGCGGCGGTTATGTTTTCCAGGTTGTGTTTGCCCAGCATGGGGGCCCCAAAATCTCCCTGCCCGACGCCGGCATGCCTGAGTTCAAAATGCATCCAGCGCCCTCGCCGGACAAGGACCCTGGCTTGCCAGTGGGCGTCAGCCCCAAGGCCGTATCTTTCCACCTTACAATTTGCATGGCCCAGAACCTTTTCAAGCGAATTGGTCTTGTCGGCGGCCAAAAGGGTGGACCGGGGGTTTAGTCCACGAACCAGTCGAATGAAAGCATTTTCAACCGCCTCCAGGTTGGGATAGATATCGGCGTGATCGTATTCGATGCCTGTAATTACCGTCACTTCAGGCTTAAAATGCAGAAACTTGGGACCCTTGTCGAAAAAGGCCGTATCATACTCGTCACCTTCCAGTACCAGCCATGGCCCCTTCCCAAGGAGAAAATTGCTCTCGAAACCACCAACGATTCCGCCGATAAAAAAACTGGGGTCCAACCCGGCCCGTGACAATATCCATCCAATCAGCGAGGCCGTGGTCGTTTTGCCATGGGTGCCACAGACCATGATTTGCCTCCGGCGGCCGAGAAAATGGTTCAGGGCCTGGGGCATGGAACAATATGGCAATTGCAGGTCGGCCAGGGCCAGGGCTTCAGGGTTGTCACGGCGCACGGCATTGCCGACCACCACCAGGTCGATCCGGCGGCTGAGATGGTTGTAATCGTAACCTTTAAGAATCGTGATCCCCTTCTTGATCAAAAAATCGCTCATGGGAGGATAAATGTTGGCGTCCGAGCCGCTCACCTGGTAACCAAGCTGCTTGAGTATGCAGGCCAGGGCCCCCATCCCGGTCCCGCAGACAGCAATCAGGTGAATCCGGTTTACCTGTCGTGGAATTTTGTTATTTTCCGCTTTGAGCATTCCCACCTCGCCTTCAGCCTCCGGCTCAACTGGTTGACCTTTATATCGGCGCCTACATAATCAATTGTGAACAAATCTGCAAGGCTGGGATCTTCACCTCAAATCGGCCGCTTCCTGGTGATAACCCGTCCTGGCAGCCAAAAAACCCGCAGCTTGACCGTAAGGCCATGTTTTTTGCATCTTTTTTCAAAAATTCCGGCTTAGAATTTGACAAAGTCCGCCCCTCTCCCTTAAGTTGGAATTCACCCCGGAGGCAGCCATGGATCAAAAGTGGATCGGCGATATCCTTGCCCGGACACTCGGAGGTGATGGTAAGCTGACCGTCCTTACCGGTGCCGGTATTTCGTCCGAAAGCGGCATACCTACATTTCGCGGTCCCGAAGGATACTGGACCGTCGGATCCAAGGTTTATCAACCCCAGCAAATGGCCACCTGGGAAATGTTTAAGCGCCACCCGCGACAGGTCTGGCAGTGGTACCTGTATCGCCTGGGAGTCTGCCAAGCCGCAGAGCCCAACCCGGGCCACGTTGCCCTGGCAACGATGGAAAGCTTGCTCGGATCGCGCTTTGCCCTGATCACCCAAAATGTGGACAACCTCCACCTCAGGGCCGGTAACAGCCTCCGGCGCACCTATCAGATTCACGGCAACATCTTTTTCGCGCGTTGTTCTGCCGAATGCCGGCAGGCCGTCCAGCCTCTTCCAGAAGGAATCACCGGCAAAGCCAAAAACCACAAACTTACCAGCACAGAAGAAGAACTGCTTTCATGTCCCCTTTGCGGCCACTGGCTGCGTCCCCATGTGTTATGGTTCGACGAAACTTACAACGAGCACTACTACCGGGCGGCCAGCGCACTGGAAGTCGCCCGCCGGACGTCCCTCCTGATGGTAGTTGGCACTTCAGGTGCCACCAACCTCCCTCTCCAGGTGGCGGCCCAGGTCTACGCCGCTTCCGGCACCATCATCGACATCAATCTGGAACCAAACCCTTTTTCACGCCTGGCCGAACAATCCCGCGGCGGCGGTTTCATCCAGCAGCCGGCAGCTTCGATCCTCCCCAGGATCGTCGATATTATCAAATCTCTGGACATCGGTTGATCCCGGGAACTCACCAAAACAAAACCAGGCCGATCCAAGTATGGCTTTGCAACCGGATGCCTTGGATGCTAGGACAGGGCCTGTTCGAAAATCCAGACTATAATTTATGGTATGATTTCCGGAGTTTGATTTGACAGGCGATTTCAACTTGGATATGATATTGGTTCGGTGTTGGATTCTAGAAGCGGATTCAGATTGGTCGAGCAAACCTTTTCAGCCCATTGGAATCGATGAAAACTTCCACCAAAAAGGTCAGCGACCTTATCGAACACTTGAAAGAGATATCCACCTGGGTATCTTCTGTTCAGGACCTGAACAAGCTCCTCGAGCTGATTATCGAGTCCGCCGCCGGGGTCATCAACGCCAAGGCCGCCTCATTGCTGCTGTTAGACAAAAAGACCCGCATGCTTTACTTCAAGGTGGCTACCGGCGAAAAAAAAGAAGAAATAAAAGAATATAGAATCAAGATCGGCCAAGGTATCGCCGGGCACGTGGCAAAAACAGGCGAGCCGCTTTTGATAGAAGACGTGGCCAACGATCCCCGCTGGTACAGCCAGATAAGCGAATCGATCAGGTTCAAAACGAGATCGATCGCATGTGTTCCCTTGAAGCTCGACAATCGTATAATCGGTGTCGTTCAGATAGTCGACAAACAGGATGGGTCGGCCATTGATCCCGGCGACATGGAGCTGCTGCAAGAATTCGCTTCCCTGGCCGCCCTGGCCCTTGGCCATGCCCAGAGCATTGAAGAAGTCCGCCGCCAGAACCAGGACTTGAAGCATGAACTTGGTTATCGCCACCAACTGATCGGCAAGAGCCCGGCCCTGCAGAAGGTAATCGGTGATGCCTTGAAGGTGGCAAATTCAAAGGCCAGCGCCTTGATTCTGGGAGAAAGCGGCACCGGCAAGGAATTGCTGGCCCGGCTGATTCACCGTGCAGGACCCCGCAAGGACAAGCCCCTGGTAGTGCTAAATTGTGCAGCTTTGCCCGAGTCCCTGCTGGAAGACGAACTTTTCGGACATGAAAAGGGGGCTTTCACCGGCGCCCTTAATCGCAAGATAGGCAAATTCGAACTGGCCCACGAAGGGACCATCTTTCTGGACGAAATCGGAGAAATGACACCCGGCATGCAGGCCAAGCTCCTGAGGGTCCTGCAGGAAGGGCAATTTTACCGGGTTGGTGGAAACATCCCGATTTCGGTGGATGTCAGGGTGCTCTCGGCCACCAACAAAAAGCTCGATGAAGAGGTGGCCGCCGGTCGGTTCAGGGAAGATCTGTATTACCGTCTCAACGTGGTTCAGATCAACATGCCCCCCCTGCGGGAAAGGCTCGAAGACATCCCCCTGCTGGCCGAGCATTTCCTCAATATCTTCAAAGAGGAAACGGTCATGCCCCACCTGACCATCTCGGAAAAAGCCCTTGAAAAAATGATGCAATACAACTGGCCGGGCAATATCCGGGAGCTGCGCAACGCGATTGAAAGGGCCGTGGTCATGGGCAACGGCAAACAGATCCTGCCGCAAGATCTACCCATCGCCTCGGTCAAACCTGCTTATCCGGGCCTCCAGGTGGGCCTGAGCCTCGAAGATGCGATCAACCGCTTCAAAAAGGAATTTATAATTCTCAACCTCAAACAGACAGGGGGAAACAGGAGCAAGGCCGCCAAAATCATGCAGATTCAAAGGACCTACCTTTCGAGGTTGATTTCCAAATACCAGATCAAGGACATTTAAGGCGGGACGTCTTCCACGAGGTGGATCCATAAGCAAGTGAACTGACATAGTTCCCGGATTGGCATTTTTATTGCATCGCTTTTCGCCGGCTGTATCATGAATCGCGAAAAGAGATGGAGGGCGGGTATGGAAACAAATCCTGGTTGCCGTGATCAAAAGGTGCGGTTTTTCCCGCTGGAAGGAAATCAATTTCATAGTGTCGAGTTGAGCGTCGACGGACTTAACATACCCTATCAGTTCAGATTGTGGAATGACAAGCAAGCCACAATTTTCTTTATAGTCAAGAAAAACTCTGTGTTATTGTCACGCTTGAAGGTAGGCAGCACCATTGCGATGAAATATTACAGCGCAGATCGACAAAATCCGGTTCAACAATATCCGACACGGATAGTCGGTATCGTCTCGGAAAAAGACGGTCGCTTCAGGAATCATTGCCGGGTGGAACTGGCCATCGTCGACGGGGTTGCAGCCTGATCAAATTGACATTTTGCGGTATTTTGATGACAAGATTTGTTATTTTCCCAGCTGAAGTCAACTGAGGCACAGATTGTGATGGCAAAAAAATATACTATTCTGGTCATAGACGGGAAAGGAAGCTCAATCAGGGAGCTGGTTGTTGCTAACAGATGGATCTGGGCAACTGCGGCGGCCTTGATAGTGATCACGGCCCTGGCGGGCATGGGTATCTATCGTTATCACAACCTTTACCGCCAGCTGGCCGATACCGAAGCCATGCAAAGGGCGTTGGACAAAAATTCCCAAATAATTACAGATCAGAAAAAACAACTAAAAAAGTTTGCTTCCGACCTGAACAAGCTCAAGGCCAAGTTGATCGCTCTCAACGATTTCGAACACAAAATCCGGATCATGGCCAATCTGGAGACTAAAACAGAGTCCAATGCCTTGTTTGGAATCGGAGGGTCGATGCCGGCCGACCTTGATCCCAACGCGGCTTTGAGCAAAGACCACAAACGCCTGATAAGAGAAATGCACGCCCGCGTCAGACAGGTCGAACAGGCTTCGGCCATTCAACGCAAAAGTTTTCAAAGCCTTCTCAAGTCACTGGAAAACAAGCGCAATCTTCTGGCCGCCACCCCCTCCCTGCGACCGACCGAAGGCTGGATCAGTTCCCGTTTCGGGTACCGTATTTCTCCATTTACCGGTCGGAAAGAGTTTCACCGCGGCCTTGATATAGCCTCACATATGAAGACCCCCGTAATCGCCCCTGCCGACGGCATCGTGACTTATGCCGGCAAAAAATGGCTGATGGGCAACATGGTGGTTATTGAACACGGTTACGGAATGAAAACCAGGTACGGACACCTATATAAGATACTGAAAAAGAAAGGTGAAAGAGTCAAAAGGGGCGAAGTCATCGCCCTTATGGGCAACACCGGCCGCAGTACCGGTCCCCACCTGCATTACGAAGTATGGCTCAACGGCGTGCCGGTCAACCCGGAAAGATATATCCTCAATTGATGCCGACCCGCTGGTTTCAGTGACCGCTTCATACACCCGAATTTATACCCCAGTATAGCGCCTGTGCACAATAATGCACAGAAAAGCACAGGAAACAGGACTATTTCACAAAGAAACAGCCCTGTTTTTATTTTATCAAAACGAAATAACTCATTTTTACTATTTTCTGAACCCGGATTTTGCAGCTGGCGAGTTTGGCGAAGATGCAAGGCCGAGGGCGGGCAGACCTGCTCTAGTACTTCAACTGCCCTCCAACAAAGCAGATTCGGTAAAATCACAAGCCCCTTGGGGCTTCAAATGCCTTGGCAGGCTGTTGAAAAACGTCATCAGCGCAGGTCAGACAAGGCAAAATCCGGACTGAACCACACCTGCACCGACTCAGCCAAGGGCCTCTTTCATGGCCTGCCCTGCGGCAGCCACCGTCTCCTCAATGACCTGTTGATCATGGGCTGCGGAAACAAACAAGGCTTCAAACTGGGAAGGCGCCAGGTATATTCCTTTATTGCGCATCGCCTTGTAGTAGCGGGCGAAAAACTCCAGGTCCGAGGTCTTGGCTTCTTCAAAATCGGTAACCGGCCCCGGAGTGAAATAAAGGCCGAGCATCGAACCGGCCCTCTCGGCCCAGACCTTGATCCCCGCCTGCCGGGCAGCCTGCTTGAGCCCCTGGAGCAGTTTTTCCGAACTTGAATCGAGTTTCTCATAAAAACCAGGTTTTGCCAGCTCCTTGAGGGTGGCTATCCCGGCAGCCATTGCAAGTGGATTTCCGGAAAGGGTCCCGGCTTGGTAAACCGGTCCCTCCGGTGCTACTTGTTGCATCAGGTCGCGACGGCCGCCGTAAGCCCCAACCGGCAATCCACCACCGATAATCTTGCCGAAACAGGTCAAGTCAGGCATTATGCCATACACGGACTGGGCTCCACCAAAGGCCACCCTGAATCCGGTCATCACCTCATCGAAGATCAGGATCGAACCGTAGTCATCGCAGAGACTGCGCAAGGCCTCCAGGAACCCCGGCCTGGGCGGTACAAGTCCCATATTGCCTGCCACAGGCTCGACTATGATACAAGCCACCTTCTGGCCATAACGCTCCATGGTGCTGCGGAGGGTATCGATATCGTTATATGGAACCGAAAGGGTATGCTTGACAAAATCTGCGGGGATACCCGGGCTGCCCGCAATTGCAAGGGTAGCTACTCCTGAGCCTGCATCGACCAGCAAACTGTCCGCATGCCCATGGTAGCAACCGTCAAACTTGATAATCATGTCCCTGCCGGTGACTGCCCGGGCAAGCCGGATCGCACTCATGGTGGCCTCGGTGCCCGAATTGACCATTCGCACCATCTGAACCGAGTCGACCGCGTCAACGATTAACTGGGCCAGCTCTATCTCGAGTTCGGTTGGAGCACCGAAACTGGTTCCTTTTGCAAGGGTCTTCCTGATGGCATCCAACACTGCCGGATGGCCATGGCCCAGGATCATGGGGCCCCAAGAGCCAATGTAATCGATATAACGAACACCATCTGCATCCCATAGGTGGCAACCTTGGGCGCGTTCGATAAAAACCGGCTCGGCCCCCACCGACCGGCAGGCCCTCACAGGGCTGTTGACCCCTCCCGGGATGACTTGGACAGCTTTTGCCAACATAGCTTCGGAATTAGCAGTTCCCATAATGGCTTACCTTCTTTCTTGTTCGCCCCTTGTAAAGGTGCGAAAGGGTTGATTCGGCCGACGTCCCGATACTCCATGGTTGAACGTCTCAATCAGCCATGTTCAGCCGGAAAAAAGTTGACATTCGGGATTCCAGGTCGAAAAATAACAAAGCCCTCAGGGCTGGTCAAGAATCCAGATATTTATCAAAGGCAGCTTGAATAACATGAGCCGCGGTCTCAAAGAACTGAAAAAATCAGCCAAATTCCTTCATTACGTACTTACTATAAGCCCGGACGAGTTTGGCCTCATTCCCGACCAAAACGGCTATTACCGGCTCAAAGAATTGCTCCAGGCTTTACAGGAAGACCCCCATGGCAAAAAAATCCGGAAAGGCCGACTGAACGAAATATCCATGAGCCTTTCCGATCCGCCCTTCGAAATTTCCAGCAACCTGGTCCGCCCCCGAGACGCGAGCCGCTTGCCTTCACTTGCCAAGGAACTCAATCCGCCCAAATTGCTATATACCGCCGTAAGGAGAAGAGCATATCCCCATGTGTCCGCAAAAGGACTCACGCAAGGCGCACAGCCCGGGATAGTCCTTTCGGCGGACAAAGATCTGGCGTTGAGAATCGGCCGCCGCAAAGATCCCCAACCTGTCTTGCTGACGGTCAATACCGCCCAGGCCCGAAAACTGGATACAACCTTCCAACGTTTCGGAAAGCTACTGTTTGTGGCCGACAAAATTCCACCCGGTTGCTTCAGCGGGCCTCCCCTTCCAAAACATAAGCCAGGCAAGCCTGCAGGGGCCGCAGCAAAACCGAAAAGACCGGCCGAAGCCGCCGGAAGCTTCTTGTTAGACACAGAACATCTTGAAAAGAAACAACAATATTTGAAGTCGACCGGCCGCCGGAAAGACCCTGAATGGAAGCGTTATCGCAGGAAGGCCAGGAAAAGATGATTTCATCTCATGAACACTCTCTCCGGACGGTGTGGCCATGCCATACCGTAATGATCCCGGATTATGCACTTCACGGCAGGCAATCAGCATCAGACGCCTGGAAATTCCGTTTACCCAAAACAGGGGCCGGGCAAACGAACACCCGAATCGACTCGACTATTTTTTGCCGGCTCACCAGAAAATCATTTGACATCCGCTCTATAAGATGGTAGTGACCGGCTTTGCTTTTGAGTGCCAGGGCCGTTAGCTCAACTAGGCAGAGCAACTGACTCTTAATCAGTAGGTTGAAGGTTCGATTCCTTCACGGCCCACCAGAATATCTCACGGGCCTGCCCTTTCAACAGGGGCAGGCCTTCCCTTTTGCCGGAACCGGCACGGAAACCCCGGGAATTGTGGTTGACAGGCTCCGGTGACAATGATAGCTATCTTGAGATTTTACAATCGGAAACGACCAACCGCGGTCACCTGATTCTCGCAGTCCTTGCTCCGGTTCAGTAACCGGGGCTTTATTAGCCATAAGGAGGTGTTATGCGAAGATACGAAACTATCGTCATTCTTGACCCCGACCTTTCAGAAGAAAACCGCACGGCTTTCAACGATCGAGTCAAAGAAATCATTCCCAAGTTCGAAGGTGTGCTCCTTGCCGAAGATGTGTGGGGAAACCGCCGGCTGGCTTACGAAATCAACAAAAAGCCCCGTGGTTTCTATATCCGCTACGATTATTGCGGATTGGGAGCCCTTGTAGACGAACTGGAACGCTCTTTCAGGATCGATGACAGGGTAATGCGGTACCTGACGGTTGTGCTTGAAAAAAATGCCGACGTGGACAGCCTGCTGGCCGAGTTCAAGGCACCCGAGCAGGAGGCTTCGCCGGAGCAAACCGCCCAACCTCAGGTTGCCGAAACCAAGCAGCCCGAACAGGCGCCTGAAGCACCCGCCGACAAGGAGGAGTCCCCGGAGACCGGTGCTGCACCTGAAGCCGTCGCCGACGCTCCGGCCGGCGATACCGAAATCAGCAAGGAGGATGAATAATGGCTCCTAAAGCAAAAAAGCCCGCTCGTCGCAGAAGACGCCGAATCTACCATCGCCGCAAGGTTTGCCGTTTCTGCGCTGACAGTTCCCTGGTAATCGATTACAAGGAACCAAAGGCTTTGAAATACTTCATTACCGAACGGGGGAAAATAATTCCCCGACGCATTACCGGCACCTGCGCCAAACATCAACGGGCCTTGACCCTGGCAATCAAGCGCGCCCGCATCATCGCCCTGTTGCCTTTCGTTGGCAGCATCGAGGCCTGATATAAGCAGGCAGCCCGCGCGGCCCGGTGAAAGTGAAGGGAGAAATGCAGTCTCTGCTCCAAAGGCACAATGCCTTGGACATAGCCAAAGGAGTGGGAATATCACTGGTCCTGTTCGCCCTGGCGGTGATGATGCCGTTGATCGGCTTCTTTTTCTCCCTCCTTATGCCGTTGCCGATTCTTTTCTACCGCGTGAAACTCGGCAGGAGCGCAGGGTTGCTGATAGCCGGGTCCGCCTTGGCTATCATGGCTCTGATTGCAGGCAGCATGGGGCTGGATGTTCTCTTTTTCGGCGAGCTGCTTTTGCTCGGGTTCTGCCTCAGCGAATTGTTTGAACGTCGCCTGACGGTGGAGAAAACCATCGCATACAGCTGCGCGGTAGTTTTGGGTGCGGCTCTGACGGCTTTGTTCTTTTACAGTTTGACGGTCCCTGAAAATCTCGTCGAGCTGGTATCGGGCTATGTTGCCCATAACCTCGAGCTGTCTTTGAAACTGTACGAGGGTATGGGGGTATCCCAAAGCACATTGACAGCCATCAGCAACTCCCTGGACAAGCTGCATTACGTGCTGGTACGGCTGCTGCCCTCTCTGGCGACGGTATCGTTGATTTTGATTGCCTGGTCAAACCTGCTGCTTTGCAGACCCTTGCTGGCCAGCCGTCATTTGCCGGGTCCCCAGTTTGGTGACCTCAAGCAATGGAAAGCACCGGAAAACCTGATATGGTTGCTGATTGCCTGCGGAGGGGGACTGATTGCCATGCCTTCGGGAAGCATAGTCTGGCTGGCGGCAATCAACGGCCTGCTGATCCTGCTGATCATCTACTTTTTCCAGGGTATCGCCATAGTGGCCTTTTTCCTGGACAGCAGGAATGCACCCAGGCCGGTAAGGGTACTGGTTTACAGCCTTATAGGGTTGCAGCAGTTGTTCCTGCTACTGGTGATAGCCATGGGTGTTTTCGACCTGTGGGTAGATTTCCGCAAATTTCTGAAAAAGGAAAACCACCCGCCTGAACTATAGGCGAACGGTCCACCGCCATTGGAGGTTTTGAAATGAAAGTTATTCTGAAAGAGACCATAAGTTCACTGGGAATCATCGGAAGCGAAGTGGACGTTGCCGATGGGTACGCCCGAAACTATCTCCTGCCTCAAGGCAAAGCCGTGCCGGCCACCGACCAGTATCGCAAGATGTTGGAGCAGGAAAAGGCCAAATTCGAGCTTCAGATAGCCAAAGAAAAGGCGTTTGCAGAGGAGATGGCCAAGAGGCTGGAAGGGGTCAGCTGCACCATTTCCGCCCGGGTACATGAGGAAGATAAACTTTACGGTTCCATAACGGTCCGTGATATCGTCAATGCCCTGGCCAAACAGGATATAGAAGTGGAAAAGAGAATGGTATTGCTGAAAGAACCCATCAAGCAGACCGGCACTTTCAAGATCCCCATCCGGGTCTACCAGGACGTCGAGCCGGAAATTACGGTGGAAATCGTTCCTGAGTAAGCTTGGACCGCTGTCGGCGGCTGTCGATAACGTATGCGGCCGCTGGAGATCGTGGCGCAGGGATACCCTCTGCCAACAACCGCAATTATCGGGGATTTCATGGAACCGGGTTTTTCAAAAACAATGGCCAAGGAAAACCGCCTTTCCAAAATGCCTCCCCAGAGCCTGGAGGCGGAAGCCTCAATTCTGGCCACCATTTTGCTCGACAACAGTACCTTACTGGATGTGCTGGAAATCCTCAACCCGGATGATTTTTACAAAACGGCCCACAAGAAGATCTTCGAGGCGGTTACCGAGCTTTTTTCAAAAAACGAACCGGTCGACCTGGTAACCCTGACAAATCGCCTCAGGGAAAAAGATCAGCTTGATGACATCGGGGGCGCGGCATACCTGGCACGCCTTATCGACGAAGTCCCGGCAGCGGTCAACGTGGCACATTATGCCCGGATCATTCGGGACAAATCATCCCTCAGGCGCTTGATTTCCAGGGCCAATGAAATCCTCAAGCTCTGTTACGAAGACCAGGGCCGGTTGGACGAAGTCCTGGATTATGCCGAAGGGGCTATCTTCGATATTTCCGAACAGAAGAACAAGCAGTCTTTTTATCCCCTCAGCCAGGTCATCGAAACCAATATCGAAGCTTTTGAACAACGCCAGGGCAACAAGGCCCTGGTTACCGGCGTTGACACCGGCTTTACCGATCTTAATCGGTTGACAGCCGGCTTCCAGAACTCGGACCTGATCATCCTGGCGGCCAGGCCTTCCATGGGGAAAACCGCCCTGGCCCTCAACATAGCCCGCCACGCGGCGGTGGAAGCAGATGTGCCGGTGGCCATATTTTCTCTTGAAATGTCCAAGGAGCAACTCTCGGCCCGGATGCTGTCCGCCGAAGCCAGGGTTGATTCTTCCCGCTTGCGCAGCGGTTACCTGACACCCGATGACTGGAACCGGATCCTGGAGGCCGCCGGCGTTTTGTCCGAAGCCCCAATTTTCATCGACGACTCACCGGATATAACGGTCACATCCATCCGAACCAAGGCCCGCCGCCTCAAAATGAACAAGGACCTGGGCCTGGTGGTGGTCGATTACCTGCAACTTATGAAGGGGCGTGCCAACGTGGAACGGCGCGACCTTGAAATATCCGAAATATCCAGGTCGCTCAAATTGCTTGCCAAGGAACTCAACGTACCCGTCTTGGCACTTTCACAGCTCAACCGCAAACTGGAAGAACGCAGTGACAAGCGCCCCATGTTGTCGGACCTGCGCGAGTCGGGTGCCCTGGAACAGGACGCCGACGTGGTGGCTTTCATCTACCGTGATTCGGTCTACAACCGGGAAGAAAATGAAATCGGGCCGGCCGAGACGGCAGAAGTGATTCTTGCCAAACAACGTAACGGACCCACCGGTATGGTCAAGCTTACCTTCTTCAACGCATACACCCGCTTCGAAGACCAGGCATGAAACGAATTTGGGGAGACACCAAGGGTCTTAAAAAAAGTCAAATCAGGCGATTGGAAAATTTCTACCGCCGTAAAATCCCTCCCCAGGACCTTGTCAGCTCCAGCTTGTTGAAAGACACCTGCCGGTTGTCCAGGGAAATCAGGCGCCAGATAGGCCTGCTCATCAATCGCTCGGGAAAGATCGCCTATATCCTGGTCGGCGACCAGGAAAGCATCTTCATACCCGAACTGCGCGAGTACCGGAGTGCACCCGCAAGACTTCGCGGCCTGCGCTGCGTTCATACGCACCTGAAAGAAGAACCTCTTAGCAACGACGACCTGACCGACCTGTCCCTGTTGCGCCTTGACCTCATGGCCGCCGTGGTGGTCGATCCGTCCGGGCTTCCGGGCAGGGTTCACCTGGCCCACATCATGCCCGGCTCTACCGCAACTCCCTACCTCCTGATGCCGCCGGCCAGGTTGGAAAACCTGAAACTCGACTGCCTGGAACTGATCCGCTCCTTAGAAGAAGAAATGGCCGGGAACGCCAAAGTAACCGCTACCGGCCACGGGCGGGAAAGGGCCTTGCTCGTGGGCATTGCCACAGGATCACGCAAGAAGGCGTCGGCTTCCCTCCAGGAACTGGGCCTACTGGCCGATTCGGCCGGGCTGGAGGTAATCGGCACCACCCTCCAGCGACGTCCCCGGGTAGATTCCCGCTTTCTGCTCGGCCGCGGACGACTCCAGCAACTTGCCATCGAAGCCATGCAAAGAGCCGCCTCATTGATCATCTTCGATCGCGATCTCAATCCTTCCCAGGCCAAAGCCATCAGCGACCGGATTGAGCTCAAAGTCATCGACCGCACCCAGCTTATCCTGGACATCTTTGCCCAACGTGCCCGCAGCCGGGAAGGCAAGCTGCAGGTGGAGCTTGCTCAACTGCGTTACCTGCTGCCCAGGTTGGTCAACCAGGGAACCTCGCTTTCCCGCCTGGCCGGTGGTATCGGAGGGCGCGGCCCTGGTGAGACAAAACTCGAGATAGATCGCCGCCGGGCAAGGGAACGCATCAACCGCCTGGAAAAAGAACTTCGCCTGGTTCAACGCCATCGCATGCGCCAAAGAAAAAGACGCAGCCGGCGCCAAATTCCCATAATTTCCATCATCGGTTATACCAATGCCGGCAAATCGACCCTTCTTAATACCCTCACCCACAGCAAGGTCCAGGCCGAAAACCGTCTTTTTGCCACTTTGGACCCTACCAGCAAACGGCTGCGCTTTCCAAGGGACAGGGAGGTAATCATAACCGATACGGTAGGTTTCATCCACAACCTGCCCAAGGACCTTGTGGCGGCCTTCCAGGCGACCCTGGAGGAGCTGGAAAACGCCGATTTGTTGCTGCATGTAATCGACATAAGCAATCCGGATTTCGAGCACCAGATTCGATCAGTTGAAAGAATCCTCGAGGACCTCAAGCTGGACAATATCACTCAATTGCGGGTCCTCAACAAGACCGATCTGGTGGAGTCCGGATTTGTGCGCCGGACCTGCCAGCGCCTGGGGGCAATCGCTGTCTGCGCACGCCGGACTGAGACCCTGGCACCCCTGATCGATGCCATCTCCAATGTGATAACCAGGCTCAAGGGGCTTGACAGCCCGGATGACAAAAGTTAGATTTTCCCCTTATGG
>JALVRI010000623.1 GCA_027031325.1 Desulfobacteraceae bacterium | reverse complement strand
GACTTTGCGGCCAAGGCCCTGCGCTATCTTTCCGATGGTTACGACGAAGGCTTGATAGAAGACATGCTCAACAAGGACATCCGGCTGATGGTCAAGCGTCACGAAATCGGCCAAAACGTGTTCAAGAGCATGGGAGACGCGGCCCCGGCCTTCGGAATGATAGGAACCTTGATCGGTCTTGTCCAGATGCTCTCTTCCATGGAAGATCCTTCCAGCATCGGACCTTCGATGGCCGTGGCCCTTTTGACCACCCTCTACGGTGCCATCATGGCCAATCTTGTCTGCCTGCCGCTTGCCGACAAACTTTCCCTGCGATCGGACGAGGAGAAACTTGTCAAGACCATCGTGGTGGAAGCCGCCGTGGCCATCAACCGCGGTGTTTCTCCCATGGTCCTGGAAGAATCGCTCAAGATTTTCCTCTCACCCCGTGACAGGGAAAAGAAAGCCGAACAACCCGCCGAGTCCGGAGAAAGCTGATGGGTCAAGTAGTCGAAGAGCAAAAGAAGATTGACCCGGGCGCTCCCAAATGGGTGGTTACCTTCGGTGACCTGATGAGCCTGTTGCTTTGCTTCTTTGTCCTGCTGCTTTCTTTTTCGGAACTGGACCGCCAAAAATACAAGCAAGTGGCCGGATCGCTTGAAAAAGCCTTTGGAGTCCAGCGTAAAACAAGAATTATGGATACACCCAAAGGCATCAAGATGATTGCCCGGGATTTCGATCAGGAAATCATAGCAACCCGTATCAAAGAAGAAATCGGGCGCGAAATAAACTCTGAAATCGCAACCCGCTTGCAGGACTATGAAGACCAGCTATCGGTGGAAGCCGGACAAGATCAGGTGATAATCAAGCTGATGGGAGAAAGTACCTTCGATTCCGGCAAGGCCAGGATCAGGCCCGAATTGAAACCCTTGCTTCTGAAAATAGGCCGGGTGCTCAAAAAAACCGATGGAGACATAATCGTTGCCGGCCACACGGACAACGTACCTGTCCGGGGAGGTCCTTTCCGTTCCAACCTGGAGCTTTCGATCGCGCGGGCCGCGGCGGTGGCTGAATTCCTGATCCACAGGGTCGGTATAGATCCGCGGAGGGTTTCCACCATGGGATTCGGGGAATTCAGGCCGATCGCATCCAATGACACCGTCGAAGGGCGGCGTAAAAACAGGCGGGTGGAAATAATTCTCGGCACCATTCCTGCGGCCAGCCGCAAGGGATACTTGACCCCTGCTGCGCCCTCGCAGCCGGCCGACGGCGCCAAGGTTTGGCCCCTGGATTGATCCCGGATTTAGCAGCTCGCAAGTTGCTTTTGGAAGTACAAAATCCGGGTTGCAACAAATCAGCGCAGAAAATCTATCAGGCTGGGCTGGATGATCATGGAGCCTGTGGCCAAAGACGCCTCGTAGGCTGTTTTCTGGACCTTGAGGTCGATCACCGCTTCGGCCAGGTCCGCGTCCTGGGTGCGGGACAACATCTCTTCCATGTTGACCTTGAAGCTTGCCCAGTGGTTTTCGGCGGTTTCCATCCGCTTGGCCTGGACCGCATTCTCGGCGCGAATCCCGTTCAGCTGTTCCAGGACATCCTGGAGGTTTGACAACTGGGTCTTGATGTTGGGCTTGTTATTGGCCAGGATGGCCGTTTGGAGGTCATCCAAGACCTGGAAGACATCCTGGCTGCCCTGGAAAATCTCGCTGCCATCGGCCTCTATGTTTACCGTCATGCCCTGGCCGATGACCACGTCACGGGTACCTGAATCGCCCTGGTAGGTTCCGGCGGAATTGAAGGGGGCCGTGTCGGTCTGGTGGCCCGAGAAGATATAATTCCCATTGTGCTTGGAGTTTGCAAACTGCAGGATCTGCTGGCGAATATTGGCTACCTGACTTGCCTGTGAGGTACTGAGATCAGGATCCGGGTTGGCGGCGATATCCTTGGCCTGGTCGATCAACTCGGAAACGGCTTCCAGGATGCCATCTACGGCCTCCAGGTGGTTTTTGCCGAGGGAGATGTTGCGCTTGTATTGTTCCATCCTGGAAATTGAGCTGCGATATTCCAGGATGCGCCCCATGGCGACCGGATCGTCGGAAAGCTTGTTGATCTTTTTACCTGTGGTGATTTTGGTCTGGCTTGCCAGGATTTGGCTGACCTGTTGATAAATCCTGTGCTTAAGATTTTCGGCCATCTGCTTGTTGCTGATACGCATTGTCTTCTCCGTCTGCGGTCCCCGGCTTACCTGACCATTCCGATAAGGGTCGCCATCATCTCATCGGCCGAAGTAATCAACTTGGCCGCTGCGTTGTAAGCATGCTGGGCCTGGATCAGTTCCACCATCTCTTCGTCCAGAGACACCCCTGCCACCTGTTCACGGTATGCCTCCAGCCGCGTTATCATCGAATCCTGATGCTGCAAGTTTACCGCGGCATCCCGTGTGTCTGCGCCCACGTCGCTTACCAGGGAATCATAGTAACCGTCGAATGTGGTCGTCCCGGAAGACATGGTCAGCGACTCCTGCAAGGCGGCAATGGCTATGGCGGTGCTGTTGTCGCCCGGCAACCCGGCGCTGGTGCCGGCGGCCGCCACCAGGTTGACATCCGATACCACGGCGGAGTTTACGGCCATGTCAGAAGCACTGGAGCCGGAAAAAAAATCGTTCTGGGAACCATCGAGGCCATAGCCGGCCCCGTGCAAGGCGTTTACCCGGCTTATCACCGTCGAGGCCAGGGTGTCTATCTTTGTGATATAACCGGCGATCAGCGAATCCCTGGACTGGATCCATCCTTTGAGGCGGCCCGAATCGATATCGCCGGTTATGTTTACATTGCTAGCGCTGCTATCGACCCAGTAAACATCCTGGTAGCCCGATGCATTGACGCCGGTGGTCAAAGACCATGACCGGCCTCCGTCCACCAATGGTTTTCCATCACCCACACTGATTATGATGTTGCCGTCACCGTCTTCAAAGCTGTTGATTTCGACCATGTCGGCCAACTTGTTGAGGAGCAGATCGCGTTCATCACGATAATCGTTGGCTGCATGTCCCGACACTTCAACCCGGGTTATCTTGCCGTTGAGGTCGGCTATTTGTTCGGCGATCGTATTTATTTCGTCCACGAGATCAGCGATCCGGTCATCGGCATCCTCCTGGACGGAAACCAGGTCCTGTCGCAGCTTTTTGAAGGTTTCCGCCAAGTTCTGGCCCCTGGAAACCACGGTTACACGTTCCACGTGACCGGTTGGATTGTTGGACAGGTCCTGCCAGGCGTTCCAAAATTCCGAAAAAGCCTTGTTAAGGCCGTAACCGCTGGTTTCATCGAACATGAGTTCTGCTTTTTCCAAAGCTTCCTTCTGGGCTGTCCACCGCCCGAGCCCCTCTTTCTGGTCGGTGATTTGAGCCGCCAGAAACTGGTCGTAAGCCCGCTGGATGCGTTGTTTGGCATGGACTCCGGTACTCATGGTGCCGCCTTGATAGCGCACCGGTGCGTTCTGTTCCAGGTTGACCCTTTGGCGTGAGTAGCCGGGGGTATTGGCATTTGCGATGTTGTTTCCGATTATATCGATGGCTTTTTGATGGCTGATGAGCGCAGTCCGCCCCACGTCCATCATTCCGTAGATATTGGGCATGCCAACCCCCTCTCAGGCCACGTTACTGACCAGGGCTCCTTCATGGATACCGTTTTGCGAGTTGCCGTCCTTGCCATACACCGCGGGTGGATTGAAAAGCTGTTCCAGCATCATCGTGCTTTGGCTGACCAGTTCCAGGCATTGGTTCAGCAACATCCGGTTGGTCCGGTTGCTGTGCCTGAGCTGGAGCAAAGTATTTTTAAGCATCGATCGGGCCTTGTCCAGCTCGGTTGACAGCGGCTCTTCAAGCAGCGCGATTATTTGGCGCAAGGTCGTGTCCGGTCCCGGCTCAATCCCGATCCAGGCAGCCACCCGGCCCATTTCCCGTTTGGATTGCCGAGCGATCCGCTTGAAACGTTCAAGATCGGCAACCTTGTTGGCATTGATTTCGGCAAGCTTTCCGATATCGTTGTCCAGGACCGCCTCTCGTTCCCTTATGGTCATCTCCAACAGTTTCGAGGCCCGGCGTTGTTGCTCTTGCAAAACCGTAAGCAATTGCTCTGCGGCTTCGATTCCCGATTCCCGGGTCTTTTCCCTATCACCCATAACGGCCAAATCCTTTATGCCATCACATCGATTTTACGCATGATGATCTGGTTTTCGAACCCTTCTTTCAGCATCGCCCTGGCAACTTTTTGCGGCTCGATGCGGTACGTTCCGTCTTCAACCGCCGATTTCACCTTTGCAACCAGTTCCCGGCGGACATCGGGCATTTGTTTAAGATCTCCGGCCGCCTGCTGAACCCTACGACTGTGGATAGACAAATCAACCTTGTCACTCGTGTCTCCGGAACGGGGCATACGCCCTTGCCGGCCTGCCACGGACCGGCCGCCTGCAAAGGACTTGTAAGCCTTGAGCGGAATCGGTTGGGTGCGCTCGTCTATTTTCATCAGGATTCCTCCTCTTGGGGTTTTTTACCTTTACGTGACCGGCCTCAATCAACGCAGGCAGGTCTACCGATTTTTTTATCGGCAGCCCTTTTTGAAACTTTAGCGTTAAGGTTCGTTTTTTTCATCTCTCCTGGCTGGTCTCGCAATAGCTGTTGTTTTATCATTTCAGCCAGCCCCAGGCTTTTCCGGCGGCTCAGCTCCCTGCTCAGCTCCTGGTCGTAAAGGCTCTGGTAAAGCTGCATGGCGTTACTGGTGCCGATTATTCCCTCCCGGGGCACGGTCTTGCGCATCTGACCGAGCATATACTCCAGAAAAATCGACTCCATCCGGCGACAGGCAAGCTCGAGTCGCTTACGCCCGTCACCTTTTGGCTGGACAGGGCGGGCAGGCTTTGGGCCTTGGCCTGCCTTGCCGACAATCATAGTTTCCGGCATCAGATCACCTCCAGATCAGCCTGCAAGGCTCCGGCTGCTTTTATGGCCTGGAAGATGGCAATCAGGTCCCTGGGGGATACTCCCAGGGCATTGAGGGCCCGGACAACGTCTCCGATGCTTACCCCCTTGGGGATTACAACCAGCTGGCGGTGGCCTTCCTTGACCGATATGTCGGTGTTGGGGGTTACGACGGTTTTACCCTTGCTGAAAGGCAAGGGTTGGGAAACGTTGGAATTCTCCTTGATGACGATGGAAAGATTTCCGTGGGCGATGGCTATGGTCGATATCCTGACGTTTTCACCCATTACCACTGTTCCGGTTCGTTCGTTGATGACCACCTTGGCATGGGCGTCGGGCTCCACCTCCAGGGATTCAATGGCCGCCACCAGTGCCACCGGATTCCCGCCGAAGCTTTTTGGAACTTTCAGCGACAGGGTACCGGCATCGACGGCCTTGGCCAGCGGCATCATGAAGTGTTTGTTGATAGTGTCGGCCACGCGATAGGCGGTGGTGAAATCAGGGTTATGCAGAGCCAGCGTCAAGTGGTCGCGCTTTATGAAACCGGTATCGATTTCCCTTTCAACCAGGGCCCCGTTGATCACCCTGCCCACGGTTGGAAAATTTTTCTGGACACTGCTTCCGGAGCCGGCGGCAGAGAACCCGCCTGTATTCACCGGTCCCTGGGCAACCGCATAAATCCGCCCGTTGGCCCCCTTCAAGGGGGTCATTAACAAGGTACCCCCCTGGAGACTTTTGGCATCGCCGATTGAACTGACAAGGGCGTCTATCCTCGAACCGGCCCTGGCAAAAGGGGGCAAGGTGGCTGTGACCATTACGGCCGCGACGTTGGAGACCTTGATTTCGCCGGCATCTACCGTGACACCCATCTTTTCAAGCATGCTCACCATCGACTGGATGGTAAAGCGCGCTTTTTTGCCATCTCCGGTTCCATCCAGGCCGACAACCAGCCCGTAGCCTACCAGCTGGTTGTTGCGAACCCCCTTGATGGAAACGATATCCTTGATCCGGGCGGCCTGGCACAAGTAACCCGGGCCGAACATCGCCAGAGCCAAGATTAGAGCCGACCAAACCAGTTTTTTCGATTTCATGAAACCCATTCTCCGGTCTGCCTGAACCTGAATCTTTCAGTGTGGGAGGTTTCCCGATACTTGAGTTATTAAAACGGCCAGACCTTGTTGAGAAGCCGACTCAACCATCCCGGCTTCTGCCTTTCGTTGATTATCCCGCTGCCACTGTAAGAAATCCTTGCATCGGCGATATAGGTGGACTTGATTACGTTGTTGGCCGATATGTCCCTTGGGCGTACTATGCCTGTCAGGGTAATGATCTGATTTTCATCGTTCACCCTTACTTCGCGGTTTCCTTCGATCAGCAGGTTGCCATTGGGAAGGACTTCTTTTATCCGGGCTGTCATGTAAGCCGTCAAGGCTCCGCTGCGCTTGGTGGTTCCCGACCCATCGAATTCGCTTGTCATCGATCCGGCCACTTTGCCGAAGGGGTTGAAAAACGGCTGGTCGCTGGGATAACGCTTTTCCGCGTTGAAAAAACTTGCCAGCCCGGCACTGAGACTCGAATCCCGCTCTGTTTTGGTGCTGGCTTTATTGGTGGCGCTGGACGACTCGATTATCTTGATGGTCAGGATGTCACCTACCCTCCTGGCCTTGATGTCGGCAAACATGGAGGTCAGGTAGCCGCCCTCTTGCCATAGGGAACCGTTTTTTTCCGGCTCCCCGGCCGGGACGCTGGAAGCGCTTCCGGGCTGTTCGGCTACGGCCTGTTTTGCCACCTTCGCCGTCTGCTTGCCGCAACCGGCAGTCAGCCCGAAAATTATCAAAAGCCCTGCCAGACAAAGCTTGCATCCGGTATTGACTCTTTCCATCAGTTGCCTCCCTGAAGATCAGAAAGATACCCTTACGGTCGTGGCATCTACTACTTCGGCAAAAACATCTTTTCTCGACTTGGCGTTGGTTACCCTTATTCTTTGTCCGGGAGCACCGGCCTCCCGGCAAATCCCTTGGGTTGTGATCCTCAAGCCGTTGCTCTCGGCTATCATCTTGACCACGTCTCCCCGCTTGACCACTGGAACGGCTTCCAGCATGCCCGGAGCCAGAATCGTATCCATCGGCAGGGCCGAGCGACTGCGCATCCCCAGTACCTGTTTCAAACTGCGGAAAAAACCCTTGGAGCAACGTGTAACCTCCACCTTGCGCAAGGCGACCAGGTCCCGGGTAACCGGTTGCCGCCTGCCAAGCGGACGGGTCACCACCACCGCCTCGGCAAACAACCTGATATCGGCCACCACCCTTATCCGGCGCACCATGGTGCCGTTGACCAAAACCATGGCCTGAAGAGCTGTTTTGCCCCTCAGCGTGACCCCGGGCGGCCGCTTGATTACCAGGGAAACATTTCCCCGGGGAAGCTTTACAGCCTTGGGGACCTGAATCGAGACGATTTTGACCTCGTCAATATCTCCCAGCTCCTTTCGGAGATAATTTGCGGTTTCCGTTCGGACCCGTTCTGGATCGAGTAACCGGCAGCGACGGGTGACCCTGACCGGCCGTTTGAAGTCCAAGACGTAGTTGGCGCGGGCAATTCCTTTCTGTTTCAGCCTGCGGATCACCATCCCGGCATCGATCATCCTGGTTTCACCCAGAGCCGGTGCCTGGCAAAGATACAATCCGGAAAGTCGGCCGTTTGCAATTCCGCTCCCGCCTTGGATGCGGGCAACGTCTCCCAGGAAAATGCGCTTCTTGTCGAGGTCCACTTTCTCCCTGGCGATTATCCGGACCTTACCATGGTACGAAGTTGAGGCCGCCGCCGGCAACCAGCCCACCGCGACCATGAGGCAGGCGCTTGCCAAAAAGGCCGGTATCTTCATCCGGCGCCAAAGCGATTTTCCTTGATCGAGTTTCAACCACGGCGTCATCTGCCACCTCCATCAACGCTTCAGGTTATTGGCCGCCTGGAGCATCTCGTCAGCGGTCTGAATCGCCTTGCTGTTGATCTCGTAGGCCCTTTGGGCGGTTATCATCTTGACCATTTCGTCGACCACACTCACGTTGCTCATCTCCAGGAACCCCTGGGCAATGGTCCCGTATTCATCTTCTCCCGGTGTCCCGGTTACCGCGTCTCCGGAAGCGCTGGTAGCCAGGAAGAGGTTGCGTCCGATACTTTTCAGGCCGGCCGGATTGGT
>JALVRI010000622.1 GCA_027031325.1 Desulfobacteraceae bacterium | reverse complement strand
GGTTTTGACGACTATTTCATATCCGTCGATTACGAATTTTTCGTTTTCTTCTGGAATCCGGCCGATCTTATCCAGGACGAAGCCTGAAAAAGTATCGTACTCCGCGCTCTTGGGTATCTTCATTCCTATGGCCGAATTGACTTCATCGATATCCGATTTGCCCAGCACTATCCATTCCTGGTCGCTCTTGGTTACGATGTGGGGATCTTCACGGTCGGTTTCGTCCCTGATTTCGCCCACCAGTTCTTCAAGGGCGTCTTCCAGGGTTATCAAACCCGCAACCCCGCCGTACTCGTCGACCACGATGGCCATGTGGGTCTTGCGTTGCTTGAACTGCTGGAGCAGGGAGTCGAGCTTCTTGTTTTCCGGCACGAAATAGGGGGGACGCATCAGGCTGCGGACATCGGCGGTACTTTTTTCCTTGGCCTGGTAGAGAAACAGGTCCTTGATATTGAGAATGCCGATCACGTTGTCGATGTTGCCCTCGATTACCGGAATGCGCGTAAAGCCCGATTCTGCAATCTGGAGCAGGTCCAGGGGTTCATCCGCGTCGATGACGAACATGTCGGCCCGGGGGGTCATGATTTCAGAAGCGTTGGTGTCGTCGAACTCGAAGATGTTATGAATGAGCTCCTTTTCTTCTTCCTTGATCTCTCCTTCTTCTTCGACTATTTCCACGAACGTCATCAGCTCTTCTTCGGTAACAGTGTGGGGACGCTTGAACATGCCCGTAATTTTCGGAATGAAGTTCAGGAACCAGATGACCGGGTAAAAGATTCTTGAAAGCCACCAGATGGGAAAAATGGTCAGCCGGGCGACCATGATGTTATTACGATTGGCCATGGATTTGGGAAAGACCTCACCAAAGACAAGGATGAGAAAGGTCATGACTCCGGTGGCAAGGCTCACGGCGTAGTTTCCAACCAGCTTGATGGTCATGGAAGTAGCCAAAGCCGAAGCAGCCACGTTGACAAGGTTGTTGCCGATCAGGATCGTTGTAAGCAGACGGTGGGAATCGTCTTTCATTTGCCGGATCAGAAGGCTGGTCCTTTTCCCATCTTTCACCAGGTGCCGGGCGGTGGCGGTACTAATGGAAAACAAGGCGGTTTCTGCTGAAGAAAAAAGACCTGAAAAGATTATCAAGAATGCAAGCAGGACGACTTGGTCTATCATCTGGGACCGGTTTCCGTTAAGGTTGCCTTTCAAACAAGCGCATGGATGATGGCTTTCATGCTCAATATAAAAGAATTCATATATAGCTTAAATTATATTTTTTTCAAGTACCTTGCAACCAGAGCTTCGCCAAAGGGTCATGCCAATGCCTTGCTGAGGCGGCGATCGTACATCAGCCCCACGCCGTATTCCTTGCGGCGCATGAACTTTTCCTTCGACGGCCCGATGATCTGCATTTCAGGATGCTCTTGCTGAACCTCCATGGCGATCTGCATTTCTTTGGTGCAGCCGGTGCTGTAAGTTGCGTCCTTGCCAACCCATTCCGGGGGCACCTTGCGGCCCATGAGTTGGAAGGCCTTGACTATATCATCGTAGGTCTGAAAACGCCAGATGTCGATCAGCCCGCTGCGCTGAACTATTTCCCACATATACATCAGGTCATCGGCGTCCATTCCCGGCTCATAGTACTCTGAAGGGTTGATGATGAAAGTCATGGCGGTCTGTTTTTTAAGATGTTCTATGAAGGTGGACATGATTTTCTTGGCAGTGGCGATCTTGCCGGGCAGGGACCCGATGATACCGCTGTAAAAAATAACCGTCATCCCCTCGTCCTTGGCTGCCCGCATCCGGTCTATTATGGCTTGGGCCTTGGCTTCCAGGTCTTCCTGGGAGAATTTGATCACCGCCGGATGCCGCGGCTTGTAAAGGACCGATAGACTGCCATCCTGGTCACGGGCTATGCTGAAGACATCCTGGGTGAACTGGAAGTGGGTGTCGAAAAAGCGGCTACGCTGATCCAGGCCGCGGGAGATGACGGCGTCGACCTCCTTGAAAACCCTTGCAAAAGTGGTCGAGGTCAGGACGAGGTTCAGTTTTTCGTTGGTTCCATCTCCGAACAGGAGTATGTCCTCGTCGCTTCCAAGCAGCTTCAAAAGATCGTTCTTGCTTATTTCCGGGTTCTTGATCAGGACAACCCCTTCCAGGGCTGCCTTGAGGGATGGGTCGGTTTCCACGTCTTCCAGGTCGACCTTGGTGAAAAGCGGGCCGTGTTTAACCGCCATAACGACTTTGTGGCCCCAGGAGACCAGCATCCTGATAAGAGCGATATCGAGGATTACCTGGCCGGCTTCATCTGCTATCCAGAGGATCCGATGCCTATGGTCCACACCGCCCTTGAAGCCGAGAAACGACAAGAGCGGATCCAGTCCGTTGCCCGAGACCGGAGTCTTGAACAACTGGATAAATTTTTCCTTGGGCCAGGAGGCAGCCTTATCTTCCAGCCAGAGGCGGGGCTCATTGGCACAGGCCAGCAACCTGTTGAATTCCACGGCTCCAACGATCGACTTTATCTCCGACAAAAAGGCAGGTACCTTGCTGAGGGCTTCGGGATCCACGGCATCCAAAGCGGCCTTGAAGCCGGCATTTTGCATGCACTTGCGCGCCCTGGCGTTGCGGGATGATTTTTCATCCAGGAAAGGATCATCTATCTGGGTCTGCTTCAGCAAGACGGTAAGCAACCGCTTTTCAAGCCTCGAGGGCAGAAGCAGCTCGTCACGTGTTTCGTGCTTGAAGTTGATTGCTATCAGGGCTTCGAGATAGTTTTTTTGCCATGGATCGCTAACGCTTTTTTCTACAACCTCCAGGATCCGTTCCAGGACCCGGTTGTAGGCGGTTTGTAAGAATGCGGACCGGTTGCGCTCGATTATGGCTTCAAACATCTTGTCCGAGCAGGGATGGTATCGTTGCCCGTCTGTGTAGACCATGAAGCGTACCTGCTCGTCGGAAGCCGCCTTTTCCGGGTAAGCGTAATGATCGAGATGGTTTTCGATGTAAAAGGCCGTCAACCAGGCTTGACGTTGGGGATCGGCCTTGGGGTCGTCTTTCTTATGGTCCGCCGTCATCTTGGATCCTCCCTGCCGCCGGTAAGGGTTGGTGGTTTTAGATTCGGAACCGCACCCTCACAAGCCGCGGACAATCTGGGCCAGGTTGGTCACAGTCCAGTCAGGTACCAGCCCGGATATTGCCTCGTGATCTTCGCGCAATCTCAGTGACCGGCCATCACCGGCAAACAAGGCGGCCTGCATCCCGCATTTTTTAGCCGGCAAGACATCGTTGAGCATGTCATTGCCCAGATAAAGCGCCTGGGCCGCCGCGATACCTTTTTGAGCGAGAACATCGATCGCCATTTGGAACATCTCCGGTGCAGGCTTGGCCCGGCCATGACGATACGAGAAAAAAAGCAGCTCGGAATCGAAGCCGAGCCCGCTCAAATCATTGCCCAGGAACCATTCAAAGAGCAAGGGGGTATAGAACTGGGCATTGGAAATCACACCCAGTACGATCCTGCCGCCAACGCATCCGGCTATCAGATCCTGCAAAAAGGGCATCGGCCAGACCGGGTTGGTCAAAAGCTCGAAACAGAGTGCAAAACTCCGGGCCGTCTGCCTGTCGCTGAAACCGAGCAATCGCTGCCATATTTCTTCGATTACAACCTCGGGATATTCGATGCCCGCCTCCTTCGCCCGCAGGTGCTCAGCGGCCACCAGGCCTTCGAGACCTTCAATGACCTGCTGCGGACCTTGGCGGATGCCGAAGGCGGCCAGCAACCATTCCAAAAAGCGGTAATCAGCCGATCCGTTCCTGAGCAATCCGATATCTCCACTTCCACTGATAAAAAGGGTGCCGTAAATATCGAGCAACAGGGCCTTGATGCCGTCCCGCGGCCCTCCCCCCGGTAAAATTCCGGTCCGCCGGGGTTCAAGGGGCGCAAGCTGTTCCATGGCCTTGCGAACTCTTGGGTCCTGAATTTTATTTCGGGCTTTTTCAAGATTACTAAAGTAAGGGCTGTCTTTTTCAACGGACATGGGGACGGCTCCATTTCAAAAGGCTGAAATTTTCAGGAACCATGAAGGAATCCAGGAGAATCTTTTTATCAATGGCCTGGGTGACATCAAGTTCCATAACCCGGCGGTAAATCGACTTCAGCATGGCACCGACATCCATCCTGACATAATGGCGGGTTACAGCTTGGCGGTTGGCTGCGATCTTTGCCTGCGGCAACCCGAGGGCTTCTTCCGGGTCCAGAAAAGGGTTGATCGAAAGCAGTTTGCGACGGGCCTCCGGATGCCTGCGCACGGAGACGATCACTTCCTGCTGGGCAATTTCATCAAGCAGGCCGAAATCGATTCTCTTGTTGCTCCAAGGGGGCTGAAAACCGTCTTCCCATCCGGCCGGCGGCCGGGCCAACCCGAAGCTGTCCATGGCGAATCGGCAAGCTTCACGCCAGCGATGGCCGAAGGCGGTTGCGTCGAACAGTTCCCGGGGTACCTCGATAGTGGTATACATGTGCTCCAGGTCAATCCCACGGGCCTTGAAATCGGCACAGATGGCCTCCAGCCGCCTTCCCCAGACGATTTTATTCAGCGTCCAGGGCTCGAGGTAGACAAAGCCGAAACCCTCGGTGATGCTGGTTGTCAGCACCAGGCTGCAATTGGCAAGCAAGGCCCCGAAATCGTAAATCGTTCCGGCTTCGAAGATTACGGGAAGGTCCCAAGTGTCGGCAAAATCCATCCATTGCCGGTAAAAAGTAAAATCCATCGGACTGTTGGGTGGCTGGGTAATGGCAAGCCCCATCCTGGCCGGCAGCATCGCTGAAATCAGGAGGGCCTCTCCGATATTTTTGCGCCGGATGGCCCGCACGGGATAGACCAGGAGGGGTTCCGGCAGGAATAGCTTTTCCCGGGGCGCCGGCAGGGGACTGACGGCATTGGGCACAAGGTGGAGTCCTTCCGGCCTGAGGCCTGCAGCAAGCATTATCTGGTAGTCGCGCGAGTTGATTACCCCGTAATGGCAATCGGCAGGATAGTCCTGCCTGAAAAATACATCAGGGCGGCCGTCTTCGGCAAAGTCGTGGATTTGCAGAAAAAGCCGTTGCCCGCGATCCCGGAGCAGTTCCAATACCCGCAGAAAGGCCCGGTTCTTGGCCAGGGTGGGATTGTGAACGTGTATCAGGTCGCAGCCGCCAAGCCGGCTGGCCTTTATGGCATCCATTATTTTTGAAACAGCCGTTTCAGGATCGGCAGGTCGCTTGCGGACGCTGTCGTAAGCGATGTCCGGGAGGGTGACTACCGGGACATGCCAGGTCGTATCCGGTTTCTGGCCGCTAATAAGCAAGACCTGGTCACCGTTATTATGTAGGGCTGTTGCATGATTGCGGATAACCGAAGTCACACCGCCGGTTTTGAGGTGATAGTGGATGATTACTATTTTCATGGCGCCTGGTTTTCCTGGTAGCGGGTGGGATCCGGCAACCCGGCCTGGACAAACCCCGCATGCCTCAGGACGCAACTGTCACACCTGCCGCAGGCAAGTCCACGCTCGTCAGGATCGTAACAGCTGTGAGTGATGGAGTAATCGACACCCAGGGAAACGCCCGTGCGGATAATTTCTGCCTTGGTCATTTTCAAAAGGGGCGCATGCAGCTTGATATGGAGGCGGCCTTCGACTGCGGCCTTGGTGGCCAGGTTGGCCATCTTCTCGAAGGCCTCCAGGTAGGCCGGCCTGCAATCGGGATAGCCACTATAGTCGACACAATTGGCACCTATGAAAATGTGGGCGGCGCCAATCACCTCCGCCCAGGCCAGGGCGTAGCTCAAAAAGATGGTGTTACGGGCGGGAACGTAAGTTGACGGGATCCTGTCTGCTCGCGGGCCTTGCTTGGGCACTTCCATTTGCATGTCGGTCAGGCAAGATCCACCGATTGAACCCATATCCATGGATAGCACCAGGTGGCGCCGGGCTCCCATCTTTGCCGCTACCTTGCGGGCTGCTTCCAACTCGAAGCGGTGCCTTTGGCCGTAATCGAAGCTGAGGCAGTTTAACTCGTAGCCTTGTTGCCTGGCCATGGCGGCCACGGTGGCCGAATCCAGCCCGCCACTGGTTAATATAATCGATATTTTATTATTTATTTTCATGTAATTATATCACAATCCTTCAACTATTGATTAAATACCTTTGTCAACCTCCGGCCAAAGCAGCTTATGCAACTGGATCTGAAGCCTGACGTTGAAAAGCCGGTCTTCCTGAATCCAGGCGGCCAGGGTTGCCGGATCCATTGTTCCGTAAACGGGTGAAAAGATGATGTTGCCAGGGTCAACCTTCAGGCGGTTTGCCTTCAACAAGTCGGATGCAAAATCAAAATCTTTGCGGTCGCTGATAACAAATTTCACCTGATCATGGGGCTTGAGGCGCCCGAAATTGGCATAGTCGTTCATTTCGGCCTGGCCGCTTCCGGGGCACTTGATGTCCATGATGATGGTACATCGCCTGTCCAGACGATCGATATTCAAGCTGCCGTTGGTCTCGACCAGGACGGTGTGCCCTGATTCCAGCAGGGCCAGGGCCAGGAGAGGGGTCTCTTGCTGAATGAGCGGTTCACCTCCGGTTATCTCCACAAGCGGGCATCCCAGTTCCAGCACCCTTGCCACCAGGCTTCCGATATTGAAAAGTTCACCCGGCCCGCGAGCGTAAGATGTGTCACAATAGTTGCAGGCAAGGTTACAACCGGCCAGACGAATGAAGGTACATGGGCATCCCGTGAAGGTAGATTCACCCTGGATGCTGGTAAAAATTTCTGAAATTTCTATTGCCATGGCCTTTTGCGTCATTCAACCGCTGCCAGGTTGACAAGCGCTCTTGGGGTAGTAATCTAAAACCTAAGCCGGATCTGAAAGCGGCCTCATAATAACAGTCCCGGCCGGCGGTGTAAACCAAACTCGCCGGCTTGATACCAACCAACTTCAAAGGCGGATACCAAGATGGATGAACTCGGTTTTTTACCAATGCGCAATACCATCCAGAATTATGCCTGGGGATCGTTGACCGCCATCGCCGAATTGCTCGGCCGAAGGCCTGACAACAAGATCCCCCAGGCCGAACTTTGGATGGGAGCCCACCCCAAGGCCCCTTCCTTGGTCTTGGTCGACAACCGTTGGGTATCGCTGGACCGGCTGATCGAAAGTCACCCGGAGAAGGTCCTGGGCAAGGCGGTATTGGATCGCTTCGGCCCCGAGCTTCCCTTTCTTTTCAAGGTGCTGGCGGCGGCCCGGCCGCTGTCCATCCAGGCCCATCCCAACAGGCAGCAGGCCCGGGAAGGTTTCAGACGCGAAAACAAGCTCGGTATCGAGTTGACAGCCCCTGAGCGCAACTACAAGGATGAACGCCACAAGCCCGAGTGCCTGTGCGCCCTGGGAACTTTCTGGGCAATGTGCGGCTTTCGCCCCCTGGATCAGGCTCGACGCCTGCTGAAACCGCTGGCGGGCAAAGAACTGGCACCTCTTGTGGAAGGGTTGGAAAAAAATCATCCTCCCCAGGCTGTCAAGGAGTTTTTTTTGTCTCTTTTGCAAATGAACCCCACCCAACGCCGGGATGCCATTCGGTTCGCCCTTGATTCCATCAGGCAAAACGGCCTGGATGATCCGGCATATGGCTGGATCGAAAGGTTGGCCGCTTCCTACCCGGAGGATATGGGGATCCTGGCACCGGCCCTGCTCAACCTCGTCCGCCTGGAAGCCGGCCAGGCGATCTATCTGCCTGCCGGCCAGCTCCACGCTTACCTGGAAGGGGTGGGGGTGGAGATAATGGCAAATTCGGACAACGTCCTCAGGGGCGGCCTGACAGTCAAGCACATAGATATCCCGGAACTTGCCAAGGTGGTCTCTTTTACAAGTTACACTCCCCGGATCATAGAGCCGGTCCAATCCGCTCCGGCGGGCGAAAAGATATACCCGACCCCGGCTGCAGAATTCGAGCTGGCCGTCATAGATACCTTTTCAGGCAGCCACCATGCCATCCTGGCAGGCGGCAAAGTCCAGATCTTGCTGTGCATAGAGGGGCAGGCCGAACTTGAAGACACCCGCACCAATGCGACCCATAAGCTTGAAAAAGGCGATTCGGTCCTCGTGCCGGCAGACGTCGGGCAATACAGCCTTCGTGGCCGGCTGCGGGCTTTCAGGGCCGGCATACCCTGACTA
>JALVRI010000621.1 GCA_027031325.1 Desulfobacteraceae bacterium | reverse complement strand
CAATTATCACCAATATCCAGGGTACCGAAGTCGTATTGGAAATGTGCAATAAATTCAGGAAAAAGGTATTGATAGCCTCCACTTCCGAGGTTTACGGAAAACATCTTCATGCCCCCCTGGTGGAAACCGATAACATCATCTACGGCCCTTCGAGCAAGTTCCGCTGGAGTTACGCCGCCTCCAAACTGATGGACGAATTCATGGCCTTGGCTTACTTCCGCACCACCGGGCTGCAGGTGACCATCGCTCGCCTTTTCAACACGGTCGGTCCCCGCCAAACCGGAACTTACGGCATGGTTATTCCCAGGTTCGTCAACCAGGCGCTTAAGAATGAGCCCTTGACCGTTTACGGTGACGGCAAACAGACAAGGACATTTACCTATGTCAAGGACGTGGTTGAGGCTTTCATGGCGCTCGTGGATCAGGACCGGGCTTACGGTGAAGTGTTCAATATCGGGGGGGTAGAGGAGATCAGCATCCTGGATTTAGCCAGGCGTATTATCGATGCCACCGGATCCGGGTCAGAGATCGAACTCATTCCTTATGATAAGGCTTTTGGTAAAGATTTTGAGGATATGCAAAGAAGGGTGCCAAGTATCGATAAGATCAAGAACCTGATAGGATTTGCACCCAAGACACCTCTTGATGAAATCCTGACCCATGTAATCAAGTCCATGAGATGAAACCTCAATAGCCAGAATGCTGATGACTTCGGCTTGGATACCTTACACCTTTTTCGCCATCTCTTTCGGAATCTGCGTGTCGTTGATCCCGGTGATCCGGAAAATCGCCCGCCACCGGGGTTGGATCGCGCGCCCGAGTGCCGACCGTTGGCACAAGAAACCCACCGCCCTTTTCGGCGGGATAGGGATAACAGCCGGGGTGGTAATACCTTTGTTGTTTACCCTGGACTTCGAAAATACGCTGGACTTTCTGGCCCATCCTTACAAACACGATCAAGCCCTTCCTTTCCAGGCTGTTTTGATCCTGGGTGCAGTTTTCCTGCATATCGTGGGGCTATGGGATGATTTTAAAAGCCTCAAACCTCACGCCAAGCTCGTATTTCAGCTTATCGCCGCATCCATGGCAGTATTCATGGGGTTGCGCCTGCACTGGTTCAATTCCCTGACCCTCGACACCATGGCGACCCTTTTCTGGATAGTTGGAATTACCAATGCTTACAATTTGATTGATAACATGGACGGCTTGTGTGCCGGAACCGGTTGTATCGCAGCCCTGTCCTGCGCGGCCCTTTTCGCTGGTAAAGCCGAAATGCAATTCCTCGTTGCCTTGGTGCTGGCAGGTAGCCTGGCGGCTTTCCTGATCTATAATTTCAATCCGGCCTCAATTTTCATGGGTGACTGTGGTAGCCTGGTGATAGGCTACTGCCTTGCGATTCTGGTTTTGCCCTACTCTGATTACAGCCCAAGCCTTTTTGCCAATATATGCGTACCGGTCATGATAATGCTGGTTCCCATTGCCGATACAACCTTGGTGACGGCAATAAGGCTCCTGAGCGGGCGCAAGGCTTCTACAGGCGGGCGCGATCACACTTCTCACCGCTTGGTCCTGATAGGCTTTTCCGAAAAAGCGGCCGTTGTTTTTTTATACGGCATAGCTGCCTTGTCCGGTATTTCCGCCTGGGTGGTCAGCAGGAGCGACACCCTTACTTCGCCCCTGGTGGTAATCCCGATTGCGGTTGCGGTAATATTGTTGGGGATCTACCTGTCGCAGCTCAGGGTTTATCCGGAAAAAGAATTTTCCAGATTGCAAAACCGCAAATTTACCCCGATCTTGCTGGAATTGACCCATAAGCGCCAGATCATATTGGTTTTTCTTGATTTTGTGCTCGTATCCTTTGCTTATTATCTTGCATATCGCCTGCGCTTCGATAATCGGGAATTTGGCATTTACTTCAATGTCTTCCTGAAATCATTACCTGTAGTGTTGGCTTGTAAATTCGTTGCCTTTTATTTCAGCGGCATTTACCGTGGCATGTGGCGCTTTTTGAGCACAAGTGATGTGTGGCGCTATTTGGAGGCTTCAACCCTTGGCAGTGTTGCAAGCATAACCTTGATAACCTATCTTTATCGTTTTGAGAATTTCTCGAAGGGTATTTTTCTGATCGACTGGATATTGACCTGCGGGGTCCTGCTGGCTACAAGGGGTTCTTTTCGTTTTTTCGAGGAATCCAGGAAGAGAAAGACCATGTCGGGCAAGCGGGTGGTTATTTACGGAGCAGGCAGGGCAGGTGAGCTTCTTTTGCGAGAAGTTATGAACAATAACCAACAATTGGGCGTTAAACCATTGGGGTTCATAGACGATGACCCATTGAAGACCGGGAAAAACATCCAGGGATTTCCGATAATGGGGACCTTCGAAGATTTAAGGGCAATTGCCGGCAAAGAACAGATCGAAGGGATACTGCTGGCAATATCCGAACCGGATTCAAGCTTGATGGCCAGGCTGATCGAACTTGCAGAAGATGAAGACCTTTTCCTGAAACGTTTTTCCATAAAACTGGAACCGGTGATTGATGGATCGCAAAACAGAGCAATTCCTAAAAAAGAGGGGAGTGGAGCTACCTGATCCCCAAAGGGTATCCATTGGGGATGAAGTTGATCTGGAAAGGATCAATGGTCCCGGCACATTGATTTTGCCGGGTTGCAGCTTGTCCGGCAGGGAGCTTTAT
>JALVRI010000620.1 GCA_027031325.1 Desulfobacteraceae bacterium | reverse complement strand
TGTAACTTGACATCGATTTTAAGCAGTTCCTGCCAATGGGTGGGACCTTCCTGCAGGAGCGGTTCGGCCTCGGCCATCAGTTCATGAAGTTGCTGAATATGTTTTGGGGTCGCCCTTTCGGCGGCCAGCCCGGCTACGATTCCTTCGACAGCTTCACGGAATTCCACGAGTTGTTCGAAGGATACGTTCCGGGCCTGAATCAGGAGGTTGAGGCTTTCTGTGATCTGGCGGGTGTCGACCCGGCGGACCACGGCGCCCCCGGTCACCCCGATCCTGATATCGATGAGACCCTTTTGCTCGAGCACCCTCAAAGCTTCCCTGATTGTTCCCCGGCTGGTGTCGAACATGTCCTTGAGCTTCATCTCCGAGGGTAGCTGGTCGCCCGGTTTCAACCGGCCGTCCAAAATGGCGGCCTGGATTTCAGCCACCACGTGCTGGAATATCCGGTTGGGCTTCGGTTTTTTGAATTTAACGTCCATGGGTATCCTGTATTAATGGTCAAACAGTTTAACAGTTAGACAGACTATTAAACTTTTTGGGGATGCCTTGTCAAGCAAATCGTGAGGCAGGGTGGAGCATGCGGGGGACTTGCCATTTACACACCGGGTATGTTAGTCTGCCGGGAGTTTTCGGGTGGCAGTTTGGTTTTTTTCAGCAAAGCTTGGGAAAGTAAGTAGATTAGCCTTATGCGGCCCCGGGACAGCCCGTTGGGCAGTGTCCCGGACCGTGACAGTGGCGCAAAAGGGGAGGCAAGAACGCTTTCCCCAATAACCCGGGTTAGATCAGTTTCCCTGAATAATGCGTGGGAGGAAAAATGAAATTTGGCAGGTTGGCCATCCTGGGAGCTTTTTTAGGGTTGATCATGATCAGCGGTTGCGTTCATCCGGATGGAAAGGACGGGATCGGCATCATGTTCGACAAGCAACCCTTGTTGCTCGAAGATACGGTCTATTTCAATGGAGCAGCGGTAGGCAAGGTCACCGATATGCAGGTCGGAAAGGCCAATGTGACCAGGGTCAATTTTCTTCCGGATGATCAATTCCGCAACCAGGTGGCTGACAATCTGGTTTTTTACGTAAGCAATGGAAGGTTACAGATCGCCAAAATAAGAAATTTCGGCGATCGGCTCGAAAATGGTGATGTCATGTGTGGCTTCAGCTCGAGGTCAGCATTTTACTGGTTCAGGTTGAAACACGCCCTGGGCGATACGGCCATGGCCGCGGCCGAAAGGGCCGCATTTTTGGCCGGACAGTTTCAGGGATGAAATCCGGCGCTCTCCAAATTTTCCTCGCGCCCCTGCGGGGAATTACCGATTGTATCTTTCGCAATGCCTATGCCAGGCATTTTTCCGGACTAGACGGAGCCGTGGCCCCGTTTGTATCCACCGTCGAGGGCAAGCGGATCAAGCCGACCCACCTCAGGGACCTGCTTCCGGAAAACAACCTTTTCTTGCCGGTCACCGCCCAGATCCTTTCCAAAAATCCCGGGCGCTTTCTTTTCCTGGCCACCGGCCTTGAAAGGATAGGATGCCGGGAGGTGAACTGGAATCTTGGATGTCCCTTTGCAAGGGTGGTTAAAAAGGGGCGTGGAGCGGGCTTGCTCCCTTTTCCTGACAAAATCGATGCTTTTTTGGAAACGGTTTTTTCCGGCCTGCCTGCCGGCATGCAGCTTTCGGTCAAGACCAGGTTGGGACGCTGGACGGCAGGGGAAATAGAAGCCCTTGTTCCGGTTTTCAATCGCTATCCCCTTGCCAGAATCATAATCCATCCCCGTACGGCGGCCCAGATGTATACCGGGCAAGTGGATCTGAATAGTTTTGAGCAAGTTGCCTCGGAATTGAACACTGATGTAATATACAATGGTGATATTTTTAATGCCGCTGATTTCCGGAAACTTGTGCGCCGGCTGCCCGAGATCAACAAATGGATGATCGGCCGGGGGGTTGTAGCAGATCCTTTGCTGCCTGCCCGAATTCGTGGCACTCTTTTGCCCGGCTGCCGGCAGACCGTGCTTTTCAAGGCTTTCCACGACGATTTGTGGCGCGGTTACGAGGCGGTTCTAAGCGGTCCGGGTCATATTTTGGGCAAAATGAAAGGCCTTTGGAGTTATTTTGCCACCTGTCTTGCCGACGGAAGGAAAATCCTGAAGCGGATCCATAAATTCAGGCACAAAGATGATTATCTGGAATTTGTTGATTACCTTTTCAAGCGCCGATTGAAGTGGAATGTACCTGAAAGTGGTATTGGAGATGGCAGATGAACCAATTGTATCTGGCGGCCGCGGCAAGCTTTATCGCCGGAATGTGCGGTTATATCATTGTGCGCTATTGGTTGATCCCGATCCGGCGTTACCGGAAAGTTAAATCCAAGCTGGTTGCCGAAATCGATCAATTGGACCGGCTCCTGAGGGAGCAGGGTGATGGAGGCGCTGCCGCCGGACCCGGATCCGGGCTGCGTGCCAAGGCTGTGAAGCTGTTGGATCTTCACCGTTATGAACTGCCCTATTGGTACCGGCTGGTCTTGGTGCGGCGGCGGGAGTCGCCGGAAAATGCCTTTGCGGCAATAATGAAATTGGAAAAATGTTCAGGCCCGGAGTTCAGCAGACATTTGGAGACAGCCAAAACCAACCTGGGAATATTGCAAAAAGATGTTTTGAAAGGCTAAAACCAAGACAAAGGAGGTGTGGGATGAAGTCCAG
>JALVRI010000619.1 GCA_027031325.1 Desulfobacteraceae bacterium | reverse complement strand
GGTGCCATCCCCATTAGTTTGGTAATCGGTGTCGTCGCCGCCATCATTACCCTGATATTGCTGGATAATAAAAAGTATCCCGCCGGGTTGATGGTTATAACCGGAGGCCTTGCCATCGGCATTTTACTGGGTGCCCGGTTTGACCTGATCAGCAGCGGGTTTGGCTTTCATCTGCCCAGGCTGCTTCCTTTTGGATTTCCGGGAAAGGCAGATTTCACTTTTGCCCTGTTCGCCCTGGCGCTACCCCAATTGCCCATGACGCTGGGTAACGCCGTGTTGGCCTACACGGATCTTTCCGCGGAGTATTTTGGCGACCGGTCGGCCAAGGTCACCAATCGAAAAGCCTGCCTAAGCATGGCCATGGCCAATCTCTTCAGTTTTTTCCTTGGCGGCATGCCCTTGTGTCACGGTGCCGGCGGACTGGCCGCTCATTATCGCTTCGGGGCGCGAACCGCCGGTTCCAACCTGATGATCGGGGGCCTTTTTCTGGCGCTGGCTGTGCTCTTTGGCGATGACATTGTCGGACTTTTCAATTTACTGCCCATGTCCGTTTTGGGCGTTTTATTGGTGTTCGCAGGCTCGCAGTTGACACTTACCATCATGGACCTGAAGGACCGTAAAGACTATTTCGTCGCATCGCTGATCCTGGGTATCACCCTGGCCTCTAATCTTGCAGCCGGTTTTATCGCCGGGATGGTTGCAGCCCATATTCTCAGGTGGAAGAAGCTTTCGGTATGACTGCATCATTGACCACATGGGCAAATTATATCCAAGCGCGGGGCCATAAATTCATTCTTAACAAATACATTCTAACTATATAAAATTACAATAAATTAGCTTTTTCAGGCATTTGAAGTGCATAATTCGGGTTCAGATCAATATGAACGAATCAATTTATGTCGAAAAGCTAACCAAGCGTTTTGAAAATGTCGAGGCGGTCGGCGGCATTTCCTTCAGGGTCCGGAAAGGCGAGCTGTTCGGTTTCCTTGGCCCCAACGGGGCCGGCAAGACCACGACCATCAATATGCTCACAGGGCTGGCGCGACCGGATAAAGGAACGATCCGCATAGGCGGTATCGACTGTACAGCCAACCCCAAGGCGGCCCAGCACCTGGTCGGGGTGGTCCCGGATGAAAGTAACCTCTATCCCGAACTGACAGGTTTCGACAACCTCTGTTTTTGCGCGGCGCTTTACGGAATGGCCAAAAGCGAAAGACAGGCCCGGGCCCGCGAGCTGCTGGATACTTTCGATCTGGCCAAGGCCGCGGACCGCAAGTTCGCCGGATATTCAAAAGGCATGAAGCGCAAGCTCACCATCGCCGCCGGCATCATCCACAAACCGTCGATCCTGTTCCTGGACGAGCCCACCACGGGTATCGACGTTGCCAGCGCCCGCCAATTGAGGCAGCTGATCGCAAACCTGCACAAGGAAGGCACCACCGTCTTTTTGACCACCCATTACATCGAGGAAGCCGAGCGGCTGTGCGACCGCATCGCCTTCATCGTATCCGGGCGCATCGTACGAATCGACACGGTGGAACACCTGGTTCAACCGATCAGGGAAAAACACGTAATGCAGGTCGCCTGTGACAGGATGCCGAACTACATTTACGACAAACTTGCAAAAGCCTTTCCGGAACTTTCCTTTACGGTGTCCAACGGCAGCATAAGGGTGGAAGCCGGAGAACCGATCAAGGTCGGCCCTCTGGTCCGGCTTCTTGAAGAAAACGGGGCCCAAGTGACCGAAGCACGGCGTGTGCGACCGTCCCTCGAGGATATCTTCGTAAGCATAACCGGTATCGAAGCCGAGGCCATGGGCAAGGAAAAGGAAAAGAAAAGGGGCGGAAAATGAAACCCTGGATCGCCTTCTGGAATATTCTGCTCAAGGACATGCGGACTTATTACCTGAAGCCGCCCAACATCAGTTGGGGGCTGATTTTCCCCCTGGCATGGACGGGCATGTTTTTCATCAAGTCCGGCAGCGGCCTGGACAGCCTCATGGCTTTGCTTCCCGGCGTGGTGGCCATCTCCATCTTGTTCGGAACCACCTCCATGCTGGCGGTGACGGTGACCTTTGAAAAAAAGAACCGTTCTTTTGAACGACTGTTGCTTGCCCCCATACCCTTTGAGCTTCTGATGCTGGCAAAGACCGGCGGGGCTATCTTGTTCGGTGTGGCCAACGCTTTTGTCCCGGTCATTATGGCGGCATTCTTGGCCGATCTTTCCACGGTCGCCTGGCGCGTTTTCGTACCTGCCGTTGTCATGATTGCCGTGGCCTCGACCTTTCAGGGCCTGTTCATCGCCGTGGCGGTAAGCGAGGTGTTCGAGGCCCAGACCTTTTCAAACTTCTTCCGCTTCCCCATGATCTTTCTGTGCGGGCTCTTTTTCCCCATTGCAAAACTGCCCATATTTCTCAAACCTTTGTCTTACGTATTCCCGTTGACCTACGGCGCCGATATCCTCCACGGTGCAGTCCACGGCGGCCACGCCATGCCGTTTGCTCTGGATTTGGTCCTGCTGGCGGCCTTCTGCGTTTTGCTGTTCGTTGCCAGCCTATGGAACATCAAGCGCAGGTGGATTATGTAAAGGGGAAACGAGACCTAGTACCCATCCCTTCACTCGGGAATGAAAGGGTTTACGCCGATTTTAAAGCGGCGGGCCAGATTGAGAAAAATGCCGGAAACACTGCGGCAGGCAAGCTGGT
>JALVRI010000618.1 GCA_027031325.1 Desulfobacteraceae bacterium | reverse complement strand
AAGGCGGAACGATCCGGTGGTAAAGTGCAAGAGCGGTCCTGGCCACCGAAAGCATTCCGGATGCGACACCGGCATGGCCCGCCACTGCCTTGGTTGATGCCAGGGCAATCGGTTTTTCAGGGGCATTCTGGCTGTAAAAGCTATGCAAGGCTTCCAGTTCGACGCCGTCTTCTTTCTTTCTTCCGCTGCCGTGGCACTCGATCAGGCCAACCGATGCCGGTTTGACCCCGGAGTTTTGGAAACAAAGTTGCAGTGAGCGGATATATGTCTCGGCCGAGGCGGTAGCTTCCCTGATGCCGGTTCCGCCTGCGGCACCAATGCCATGGATGACGGCGTAAATCCTGTCCCCATCTGCCAGGGCCTTGTCCAGACTTTTGACAACCAGGGCAACGGCTGCATCAGATGGCATGGCTCCATCCGAGTCGGCGTCCAGGGGATTCATATTGCCGGAACGGCAAAACGGTGCCCGCACATCGAGAGATGCCAGGTTGCGTTGATCGCAAAAAAGGTCAACCGCACCGACCAGCATCGTGTCAACTATTTCGCTTTCGATAAAAGCAGACGCGATTTCCAAGGCCCGCAGGCCGGATGCTTCTTCTGCCGAAATGACGAATGAAGGCCCTCCAAACTTGAATTCCCTTGCAATCCTGCTGGCTACGATCCCACCCAGGGCGCCCAGGGTGCGGGTTGCATCCAGGGGCCGGCCCAGGATGGATCGAAGTTTTGTTACCAGTTCGGCTTTGGCTTCAGGCTCCAGTGCATAGCCGTGTTTGGCGGTCAATTGGTCTACAAGTTGAGGTAAAGACCATCGCAGGTGAAAGTTGGTGGCTTCAAAATCAAAGCCGATGCCAATGAGCGTTCCCATTGCATTGCGGGTGGTACCGATTGACATGCCGGCATCATGCATTGCCTTGGCCGAAGCCTTGAGCATCAGCAGTTGCTGGGGAAGGATGTCTTCGATTTCATTGGGAGGGATCCTGAAACTGGCGGGTTCTATCTCCAGAGTGTCAATAGCCTCGAGGGCCTTGATCCCTGAGGCTTTTTCCAGAAGCTTTCTGCGTTGAGAGTCTTGCACGGATAATAGGCTTTTGTCTACAAGGGCAGATTTTGCAAAAGTGGTAACATCGTCCACATGCCCCAGGCAAATACCCATGCCGATTATGGCAAGTTTTGATTGGCCGGTGGTGGATTCGGCATTTGGGGCTGGAAAATGTTTTTGATATCTACCTGAGTATTGTTCAAGCAGAAGGTGGGCATTTATTCCGCCGAAACCGAAAGCACTGACGGCCGCCCGCCGCAAATCGACTTCGGGCCAGGGTTCGGCTTTTGTTTGAACCGCAAAGGGACTGTTGACCAACGGGCTGTTGGCAGGGTAGCTTTCAAAATTGAGGCTGGGTGGTAAGACGCCGTGACGAATTGCAAGGATGGTCTTGATCAGACCGGCAGCACCGGCGGCGGTAAGCAGATGGCCCAGCATGGATTTTATGGATCCAATTCGGCACTGGCCGCGAATCCAGCCTGACTTCGGCCAAAGGCGGACCAAGCTTTCGGCCTCGGTGGCGTCGCCCAGCGGTGTGCCCGCTCCATGACATTCAATGTATTGAATATGGACAGGTGATAAACCGGCTTCCCAGTATGCTTGTTTCATGGCCCTGAGTTGACCCGAAGAATCGGGTGCAAGCAGGTTGCCACGGGTATCGTTGGACAGGCCTACCGCTCGAATCACTCCATAGATCAGGTCACCATGGTGAATAGCATCTTCAAGCCGTTTTAAAGCAATAACACCAGCACCTTCTCCAACAACGAGCCCATCGGCCCTGATGTCAAAAGGAGCGCAGCGGCCCGAGGGAGACAAGGCCCTTAGCTGAGTAAAACCAATCTGAGTATAAAGATTGTCAGGTTTTGAAACCCCGCCCACAAGGACTAAATCCATCTTTTTTTTCAACAGCAGGTCGCATCCAAGCTTTACGGAATAGAGTGAAGAGGCGCATGCTGCGTCCAGGGTATAGCTTCCGCCCTTGATTCCGAGGGCACGGGCGCACAGAGCCGCAGGCATACTGGTAACCCGTCCTGATATGCTTTGGGAAAGCAAGACAGAGTCTCGGACTTTTGATTGAGCTTTTTCTGCGAAAAGCAAGGTTTCGATTCGGGGGCCGTAGATCAGGCGAGCTATCTCCGAAGTGGTTTTGGTGGGCAAAGCGATGGCGGCAAAAATACAAGCTATCTTTTCCGGTGGTATTGAAGCGCTATTACAGTTTGAAAAAGCCTGGGCGGCGGCGTCCAAGGTCCAGAGAAAAAGAGAATCGCATTCGGCAAGAAAGCCGCTGTCTATTTTCCAGTCGAATTTATGCGGGTCGAATTCATATTGCCTGATTGAACCTGCAAAATCGTGATAGCAATGATCTGGCATAGACCTAGTAGACAGAAATTCATCGAAGATAATATCCTTTGATCTTAGGTCCAGTGAAGTTATCTGCGATTTGCCTGCAATGATATTGGACCAGAATTTATCCGGGGAAAAAGATCCCGGGAAAACATTTCCAAGGCCCACAACAGCGATGTCCATACTAAATGTCATAGCAATAAGTTATTTTAGACATAATGGCTGCCCGTGGAAAACGTGAGGCCTGCCCCTTGCAAACGTGGGTTATGGTAAAAAGTGAATAGCTTTTCACCACATAGCCATAACCAAGGAGGCAGGCCATGGC
>JALVRI010000617.1 GCA_027031325.1 Desulfobacteraceae bacterium | reverse complement strand
CGGCATTGAGAAGCACAAGCACGGTCAGGTAGAGAGAGGCTTTCACAAAGCGGTGTTTATCCGATGGCAGTCGCATTTTGATTTACCTTCGCAGCTTCTTATTGGCTGGATTCCAGAATAAAGTCCGTTGCATAAAGGGCCGCCCATACCAGGCCGGCGAAATACACCAGGTCGCGCGAGTCGATGATGCCCTTGGCGATATTCTGGAAATGGGTGTCGGCGGCCAGGTAGGCAAGGGGCTCCACCAGGGAGCGGGGCATGAAAAAAAGCATCTTGTCTATCACGGCGATCAGAAAACAGAACACCATGGCCAGGATGAAGGCGATAATCTGGTTGCGGGTCAGGCTGGAAGCCAGCAACCCTATGGAACAGTAAGCCGCCGACAGGAGGATGGCCCCGGCATAACCGGTGAGCACCACGGCCCAATCCAGGTCTCCAATCAGGCTGATGCAAAGGGCATAGATCAACACCGGGCTGATCATGGCCGTCGAGACCACCGTGGCCGCCAGGAACTTGGCGATCACCACCGTTCGGGTGGTTACCGGCAGGGTGAGCAGCAATTCCCACGATCCGCTGCTACGTTCTTCGGCCAGCAGGCCCATGGTGACAGCTGGAATCACAAAGGACAGCGAGATGGGCAGCAAGTCGAAATAATTGCGTAAACTGGCCTGGTTGAACAGGAAGAAGGTCGAGAAGAACAGCCAGCCGCTGACCAGCAGGAAAACGGCGATCACGATGTAGGCAATCGGCGAGGCGAAGTAATCCTTAAGTTCCTTGGCCGTTACGTAGAAGATGGTTTTCATAGGGGCTTCTCCGCTGTCAGGTGCCGGAATACGGTTTCCAGGCTGCGCGCAGGCCGGTGCATTTCCAGCAGGACCCAGTCGGTTTGTTTGAGAGCCGCATAGATAGCCGGCCTTGGATCCGGCCCCGGGGCGCAGCTTACGTTGATTTCCAAAAGCTCTTGGGAACAGTCGCCCACAATTTCGATTTTTTCCACCACTTCCAGGCTTTCAAGCAGGGCGCAGGCCTCGCTTCGGTCGGCACCCTTGATTTCAAGGCGCAGGGTGGGCGTGATGAGGCCTGTTTGGTCACCGAGCTGACGGGAACTTCCGTCGGCGATGATGCGACCCTTGTTGATAATCACGATCCGGTCGCAGGTCGCCTCCGCCTCGCTGAGAATATGGGTCGAGAGGATCACGGTTTTCGAAGTGCCGATTCTTTTTATAATTTTACGGATTTCGACAATCTGGTTGGGGTCCAATCCGGAGGTCGGTTCGTCGAGGATCAGAATTTCAGGATCGGCCAGCATGGCCTGGGCCAGCCCCACCCTCTGTTTGAGCCCTTTGCTGAGATTGCTTACGGGCAAGTGGATCACCTCTTCCAATCCGCACACCGAGGCCATCTCGGAGACCGCCTTGGACCTGGCTTCCGGTGCTATCCCGCGTATCCTGGCGATGAAATGGAGAAAGTCGTAGACCAGCATGGCCGGGTAGAGAGGGGCCGATTCGGGCAGGTAGCCTATCAGGCGCTTTACGGCCAGGGCGCGGGAGCGGATCGAAAGGCCGTTTACGACGATGTCTCCCCGGCTGGGAGGGGTGAAGCCTGTCAGCATGCGCAAGGTCGTGGTTTTGCCGGCCCCGTTTGGGCCCAGCAACCCCACGATTTCACCTTCGTCTATTTCCAGGTCGATATGGTCCACGGCGCACAGCCGGCCGTAGAACTTGGTCAATCCTTCTATCCTGATCATGGTTGCGGTAGTCCTGAACGAGTTTCAAGAGGCTGTTGAAAAACCATTAGGCTTGGCCATAGGGCGTTAAAGTCCTCCTCGATACCAAGAAACTGCGCTTTTTGGTCGGATTTTGGCTTGTCTGACCTGCGCTCATGCCGTTTTTCAACAGCCTGTCAGACTTCCTGACTGATTTCGGCAACTTTCAAAATGGGCAGAGGCCGCTCCGGGTGCAAGCTTGAGGCAACGAAATTGCAAAAAGCTTCAATAGATAAAAAGGTACGGGGTGTCAAGGCCGGGAAGTGGTCAACCTTCAACGCCGGAACATGCTCAGGATTGTCGATTGAAAGAATTGCTTTCCCCGGGGCATTGCTGCGGCCAGGAACCCGGGCGCCTATGCCCGGCCGTGGCAGAAATCACGGATCCGGCTCCATATCCGCCGGCCCGATACCGTAAAGCCGGCAGGTGTTTTGCCAGGTGGCCTCGGCCACCTTTTCCGGCGCCAGTTCCAGGACGCGGGAGAGTTTTTCAAGCACCCGGGCAACGAAGGCCGGTTCGTTGCGGCGATGCTTGTTGCGTTCCGGGGTGGGGGTAAGGTAAGGGGCGTCGGTTTCTATCAGCAGGCGATCGAGGGGGATCGATTTTACCAGTTCCCTCAGTGGGGCACCCCTCTGTTTGATGGTAATGATGCCGGTAACACCGATATGGAGTCCCAGTGCCAGGTAGCGCTCCAGGTCCCGGCGGTCGCCTGAAAAGCAGTGCACGACACCCCGGCAGCCTGAATTCCATCGTTCCGCCAGCAGCTGGTAAAAGCGTCCCCCGCTGTCTCTTTCGTGAAAGATCATGGGAAGATCGAGGCCGATGGCGGTCTCGAGTTGGCAGACGAACCATTTTTCCTGGTCCCGGCGCGGGGAATACATGCGGTTGAAATCGAGGCCGATCTCTCCCCAGGCCTTGACCTTGGTATGGCGGCTCAGTTCGGCCA
>JALVRI010000616.1 GCA_027031325.1 Desulfobacteraceae bacterium | reverse complement strand
GGCCGGAACAAGTCACCGCCAGGATGAAGCGGGTAGCCGGTCCGAAGGCTTCGGCCGGAATCTGTCCCTTGAAATCATTGTCCTCGCGGCTGAGGTGAACCACGCTCTCTTCGCCGACCACGATGGCATTGAGCAGTTCCCGGATCAGCCGGCGGGCCTCGGAAAAACAGGCTCCCAGCTCCTGGTGGTCGTAGGCCGGCAACAACTCCCGGCCGTCGGCCAGCCTTCCCAGGGCGTCGATCCTGTCACTGAAGGTGCTCAGCTCACCGACGAGCCGCCGCAACAGCCCGTAGGCGGCCCAGGGATGGACCGCGGGCGTCTCCAGCAGATGATGGAAAGCGGGCAGGTAGCGGTTGATGACCGTGAGGGCCAGCAGGTTGCGCAATGAGACCGATTCCAGCTCGTTGGTGCGCACATCGCGGAAAAGCTTGTATATCTCCAGTATCCGGCAGCGGGAGCTGATCAGCTCCTGGATGCTCTTGAGGAGCCGGAGCAGTTTCCCGGCCCCGTCGATGCTGAAGGCCGGCGGAATGAAATCTTCGACCTGGCGCACCCTTTCACCCTCAAGCTCGAGTTCTGCCACCGGGATGAGCCAATAGTCCCCCAGTTGCTCCACCTCGCCTTCCCAGAAGATCTTGAGGACGTACTCCAGGTACCTGGCCTTGGCCGGGGGGCCGCCCAGGTAGAGATCCTCCACGTCTTCGGGCTCGTCGGCGGAGATAAAACGGGTGGCGATTGAATGGAGATCCTCCTCCCCCCTGGTGGAGGTGGCATTGCGCCTTGCCGGGCGAAACTTTTTCAGGCCAAGGTATACCCGTAAAGGCCGGGCCCCTTCCCGGTCGAAATCCACGTCTTCGAAAGAACGCGGCTGGACAACCGAGTTTCCCGGGAAAACCGTTCGCGTACCGTCGGGAAAAATGGCATCCACGCCGGTAACCTCGAAAAGCCTGTTTTGGAGGGTATCCGGCTGGAGTTCAAAATCGGCAATCCCCCAGAAATACGGCTGGCAATGCTTCTGAAAGGGTTCAAGAAGGCAATGGAAGTGAAGTTCCATCTGTTGAAAATGCTGGGGCTGGAGAAACAATCCCTGGTGCCAGAGAATCGGGCGCTTGCTTTGGGTCATGAATTGCATATCTCCTGTTGGCTGTAAAAGAAGGTAGTCTCTGCCGGCAATTTCACCGCCGAAGGCAGGCAACTCCTAGCGGCGGCCGTTTCCGGAACAATGTCGAATCCTTTGCCAATCGAAGCCTGTTGCAAGCTCCAACAAGCATGACCACGGGCAGGTTAGTTGCCGGAAGATGGCCTTCAGGGTTGAAAAGGCCGACCTGCCGTCCACTTCCCGCAGCTTACAATATGGTCCATGGGGATACCTTGCAACTTGAGCTTTCCGGGTTACCGGCAAGATATCTCTAAAACTTTTGCCATGATTTTGCAAGTCAATAGAATCCATTAAACAAGTGTTTCATGCAGGCTGAATCTTCCGGCCGGCCTGGTTTCCAAATCCATCCTGTTGATCATGCTCCCGCCAGATGGTATATTTTTAACCTGGATTATGCACTTCAAATGCCTGAAAAGAAGCAATTTCATTGAATTATTACGTAGTTAGCATGTATTTGTTCCTGCCCGTGCCTTCACCCAAAGGGCGAAGTTCAATCGATGAAAGTCTTCAGGCATTTGAAGCCGCAAGGGGCTGGCGATTTTACCGAATCTGCTTTGTTGGAGGGCAGTTGAAGTACTATAGTACGTCTGCCTGCCCTGCGGCCTCGCATCTTCGGCAAACCCGCCAGCTGCAAAATCCGGGTTTAAAAAAAGTTATCGGCGCTTTCATGCCGTCCATGAAGAAGGGGGAGGAAGACACTCTTTTCTGCAAACCCGAGCGCGGGGAAGGAATCAAGCCTTGTTGAAGCATGTACTTGCGTCCATTTTGAACGACCCGGACTTTTTTCAAAACCCGGTCCTGGAGGCAGACACCGATGCCCTGTCACCCGGGCTGCGGCCCGCATTCTGCCTCCTGCAGGATTTTTTCGCCAAGCTGCTGGAGCACAAAAGCAAAGCAAAGGTTGCTGTCTGCACGGACGATTGGGCCACGGCAGCAGAATTTCTGAAGATCGGGGTTCCCATCATCAAGGATGAATGGCAAGCCCGCAGCAGACAGGACCGGGCCTTTGCCCGCAAGCAGGAAGAATTGGCCGCCTTTCCGGCCGGGCCGGAAAACCGGCTTGCCAAGGCCAAAAAAATTCAGGAGCTGTTCTTTCCTGAAGGCAGCACCTTGTTAAAGGCCGAAAATCGCCTCCGGGAAGAAAAAAAACTGCGTGCTGCAAGGACGGTGACCGTAGAACAACTGAATCCGAAACCAATTACCGACCCGGCCGCAGAAATTCTCTTTACTTCCAACATCCTGGTCACCATGCCCCTGGAGACCGAATCCTGCCGGCCTGATCCGCAGCTCCGGCATCTTTTTGAAAAGATAACTTCCGGCAAACAGAAGTACTGGTACGATCATCCCATTCCCCTGGGTATCGCTGCCGAGAAAAATGAAGCCCTATACGGCATGCGCGGCCTTGATCGCATGCTGGCCTACGAAAAGGCAAGGGGCCTGATGGCAGCCGGCGCCCGCGCCACCTGCGTCCTGTCGGCCTCCACGACCCATGACGAACTGCACGCCATCGTCAAGGACTACTTCGAACAGGAATTCAGGGCCAACGGCCCCTGGGA
>JALVRI010000615.1 GCA_027031325.1 Desulfobacteraceae bacterium | reverse complement strand
AGATCGACCATGACCGCCTCTTTGACGGTATGCCATTTAAGCACTTCGCGCAAGGTGGCCCCTTCTCCCCCTCCAAGAATCAGTACCTTCCGGGGACCGCCCTGCAGGACGCAGGCCGGATGGACCAACGGCTCGTGGTATAAAAACTCATCTACGGTGGAAGACTGCCATTTGCCATCCAATATAAGGGCCTTGCCGTAGGTTCCGCCGTCTACGATCATCATCTGTTGATAATCGGTGGTCTGCTGGTGCAGCACCTCCACTATGCCATGACAGTAGGCATCGTGGGGCGTGTTGTATTCAGTCAACCAAAAGGCGGATTCTGGATGCTTGTCGAACATCTTCCCTTTCCTTGCCGAAATGCTTCGATCTGCATGGACTTGGCGCCGGGCAGGTCCTGTCCGCGCGACAGTACCGACAGTTTATGTCTTTCGGCCTGCAGTTCCGCAACCAGAAAATTGCAGGCATCCTCGGGCTTGCAGCGCCGGCCGCAGGTAAATACATCTGCCGCCGCATAACCGCATTCAGGCCAGGTGTGGATGGAAATATGCGATTCGGCCAGCAGCCCCAAGGCTGTCACCCCCTGAGGGGTGAAACTGTGGCTGGTAAGTTGAAGCAGTGCTGAATCGGCCACCCCGGCGGCTTGGCGGACCGCCTGCCGCAGAAAATCTTCATCGTTGAGCAGGTCAAAGGGGCAGCCGTACAATTCAAGGATACAGTGGATTCCGGTGGCTGAGTGATTCAATTCAATCCCTCCATCCGTTGAAAATTGCCCGTTTTCACCTCCCCCGCAGGCTAATGGTGTTGGGTTTGAAAAATTTGACCCGTTTGGGCAAACGGGTCAAGCAACTAGGACCAAGTTTGTATATTCCGGTTGCAATTTTCGGTCAAGCAGTTTTTAAAAGGCTGCCGTTTTTTTGTCCGCGGCAAGCCCGGAGAGCTTTTTAACGACATATCAAATTGATTTAATAGAACAAATATCTTGCCCGGAGTTGACCCCATCATCTGTCGGGAGCGGTTCCCCGGCGGTCACCTTGAGCGAGTTTCCGCTCCACGCTTGCAATTTTGTCTTCCATTGTCTGGGTTCGATCAACCCTTGTGCCCACTTTGATGGTAGTTGTAATCCTGGGGGCGCCCATGGCGTGAATAACCTGATGGCATCGCTTGACGGCGGCAAACACCTCGTCCCAATCACCTTCGATGTTGGTTCCATAAGCATGCAGGGCGTGCTTCAGTCCCGCTTCGGCAAGAATTTTTTGACACTCGGCCACATATTCCGAGACCGAAACACCTACTCCCACCGGTACGACACAAAGATCGACAATGACTTTCATTTTCTCCTGCTCCCTGCCTGAAGGCCGTTATTCCATCCTGACAGCCATCAAACGCAGCCCGACCCCCGGTCCTGTCAACCCGGGATCGAGGCTGAACCTGCGGCAGCACCTGGCACTCCAGGCATCCAGGTGCCAGGCCCCGCCCCGTAAGACTTTTTCACTCCCGTTTGCAGAAACAACCGGATTTTCGGTCCGGTGCTGCTTGTAAGCTTCAGCCAGATAGTCATCGCGGCACCATTCCCATACGTTACCACTCATGTCGTAAAGTCCTATGGAATTCGGCTGTTTGAGGCCTACCGGATGGGTATGTCCATCGCTGTTTTCATCAATCCATCCCAGCTGCTCGACGGATCCACGGCCAGCCCAACGCTGCTTCAACCCTCCGCCCCTGGCGGCATATTCCCACTGGGCTTCGCTGGGCAGGTCGAACATGAAACCGGAATCGCTGATCCGGCTCAGTCGCTCTGCAAATTTTTTTGCGGCATGCCAGGTAACCTGTTCCACAGGCAAATCTTCACCCCTGAAGTGAGATGGATTTTCTTTTGTCACCCGGGACCACTGTTCCTGGGTGACCTGGTATGCGGCCATGTAAAAACCATCCAGGGCTACGGCGTGAACGGGCACCTCGTCCGGGGCCCCTTCCCGGTAAAAATCCCCCATCTCGAAACGCCCGCCCTCAATGTATACAAAACGGATTCCGGTCACCGGTTCCTCGAATACGGCTTGTCCCTGACCGGTATTTTTCATCCCGGACGCTTTTGCCTGCCGCTCAAGTTTCCTTCCACAAAAAGGACACAGCTTCCATTCCGGCTCCACAGGCTTGCCACAGGCAGGGCACACGCCTTCAGACAAACTGATTTCGCATTCCGGGCAGAACTTCCAGTCCTTTTCCACCGGATTGCCGCAGCGAGGGCATTTGTTCTTTCGAACCCGACTCATTTTCGACCTCCGGTTTGTATCAGGCAGGCTGCCGGTATTGCTCGAGCACCGCCCGCATCTTTTCGGGAACGGGGATACTGCTGCCGCTGCTGTAATCATAACAAACCTGGACGGACTTGCCCCGGGCAAAGACCGTTTCCCTGTCGTCGGAGGCCGTCAGACGGTATGAGAGGCTGAAGCTTTTTTTACCGATATCCCCGACCCACATCCAGAGGCGGACATTGTCTTCCAGTTTGACCGGTCGCAGGTAATCGCAGCTTTGGCTCGCCAGTATGAAGTTGAAGTCTTTAAGTGCAGCTGCCTTGAAAGACCTGAAAAAGAAATGCTTACGCCCTTCCTCGAAATAAGTAAACATCACCGCGTTGTTGACATGTCCCATGGCATCCAGATCTCTGAAGCGGATATCAATATCGAGTGAGAAAAGACCATCTGCAACCATCTTACTTCTC
>JALVRI010000614.1 GCA_027031325.1 Desulfobacteraceae bacterium | reverse complement strand
TTCAATGGGCAATGGTTTTCCGCCGGCGACATGGGAAAGCAGGACGAAGAAGGTTACTACTACATCGTCGACCGCAAGGACAACATGATTATTACCGGAGGTGAACACGTCTATCCCAGCGAGGTTGAAGAGATCATCGGCAGCCATCCGGAGGTTTTCGACGTCGCAGTAATCGCCCTGCCGGATCCCAAGTGGGGTGAAAAAGTGGTGGCAGTGGTAATTCCAAAGGAGGGGGCCACCGTCAAAGAAGAAGACTTGATCCAATGGTGCCGGGACAAGATGGCGGCTTACAAGCGTCCCAAGCAGGTATTTTTCATCGGCCAGGATGAGATGCCGCGCACGGCCACCGGAAAGATTCTGCACCGCAAGTTGCGTGAAAAATACAGCAGCTGAATGCAATTGCTGGAACAAAGCGTTTTAGATATTAATATTAAAGGAGGTTCTGCATGTTGACCAAGGCATTCATCCCTTACAAGGGCTACTTCAGCACTCCCTTTTGTCGCTGGCAAGGCTCAATGGCCAACGAAAACAGCATCAAGCTGGGAGCCGTAACCGCCAAGCGTTGGCTGGCCGAAAAGAGCTGGGACCCGGCTATGTTCGATTACCTTGTCTTTGGAAATACAATCGGGCAGTTACACCAGTTTTACGCGGCCCCCTGGGCAGCGGCCCTGATGGGTGCCGGTCATGTTCCCGGCATTGCCATCAGCCAGGCCTGCACCACCGGCACCACCTGTATCTTCCAGGCCGCGGTCGGTGTCGAGACAGGGCTTTTCAGCGTTCCTTTTGTCATGACCACCGACCGTACTTCCAACGGTCCGCATACCATTTGGCCCAATCCCAACGGCCCCGGTGGAGAAGTCATCTCCGAAAACTGGCTCATGGATAACTTCAACAGTGATCCCAACGTGGGCCTGAAAATGATCGAAACCGCCGAAAACGTGGCCAAGGAAGAAGGTTTTAGCAAGGAAGAATGCGACGAACTGGCCCTGCGGCGTTACGAGCAGTATACCATGGCCCTGGAAAACGACCGCCAGTTCCAAAAACGTTACATGTTCGCCGCAGAAATCCAGGTTTCACGCAAAAAGACCGTCCTGGTTGAAGAAGACGAAGGAATCATGCCCTCCACCAAGGAAGGTTTGGCCAAGCTCAAACCCCTGATCCCCGGCGGAGTCCTCAGTTTCGGTGCCCAGACCCATCCGGCCGATGGAAACGCCAGCCTGGTTGTAACCACCAGGGAGAAGGCCGCCGAACTGAGCGCCGACCCGGCCGTAACCATCCAAGTGGTAAGCTACGGATTCACCCGCGAGCGTAAGGGGTACATGGCGGCCGCGCCGGTTCCGGCGGCCAAGATGGCCCTGGAACGGGCGGGGTTGAAGATCGACGACATCAAGGTCATCAAGACCCACAATCCTTTCGTGGTCAACGATCTTAATTTTGCCAAAAAAATGGGTATCGACGCAAACAGTTTCAACAATTACGGCTCCTCGCTGATCTACGGCCATCCCCAGGGCTCGACCGCCACCCGTCTCATAATAGAAGGTATCGAGGAAACCGTCATGGAAGGCGGAGGGTACTTCCTCTGGACAGGCTGTGCGGCCGGTGACTGTGGAGCGTCCCTGATTTTAAAAATAGACGCCTGAACCTGATCAACTCTTGTCAGCCGGGGAAAAGGCCTCCCCCTGTTCGGCTGGCACCTTCCCAAAAAGGCTGCCCTGACGGGCAGCCTTTTTTCTGTCTGCATGAACCCGGATTTTGCAGCTGGCTGAAGCCTTTTCACCGCTTGAACTTCACCTTTTGGGCGAAGGCACGAGCAGGAACAAATACATGCTAACTACGTAATGATTCTATGAAATTGCTTATTGTAGGCATTTGAAGTTCATGATCCGGGATAAATTTTCTCAGGCGGTAAATGCCGCCGCGGCCTGCCTGAAGGCCTTTTGAAGTGCTTCAAGGTCGCCCTGGTCGGGGTGGCCGACGGCAAAGTCGGCATCGCCGATCCAGGCCGGAGGAGTCGGCTTGGCCTTGACCTTTTCCAACACCTTGGGGTTGACCTCGCCCTGGCAGGTAAAGGAACCGATTACTTCGGCCTGGGGGATAAGACCTCGGGCGTGTTCCAGGGCGCCCTTGACATGATCGCTTCCTGCAGCCGCCCCATGGGTAGCAAACAAAAATACCTTGCCGTCTTTCACCTTTGCCAGATACTCGGCCGCCTTGGGGTCCGGTTTTCCTGCCTGGAACCAGAAACCGACGGCCACCAGGTCGTATCCGGACGGGTCAGGAGCATCGGCTACCGGAAAGATTTCTTTTTCACAGGTAATTGTTTCATAGAGAGCCTCTGCCAATTTCTTGGTATTCCCGGTCTGGCTGGAATAGACGACCAAAGCTTTCATAATTTTCCCCTTTCCAGTTGTTAATTCAATAAACTATGGCCAAATCAAGTAACCGTTTTGATAAAACCTCAGCTAATATTATGGTTACATTCCAGAAAAGTTTCAAGATAAATCTCATAACGAACCAGGATAACGATCAGGATTCCCCAGGAGCCTGAAAGATAATAGAAGATGACCGGCAATCATCGTCAACATATTGTCATCCTTGGCAGGCTGTGGTTTGCGTCGGCCTCATCCCCGGTCGAACTTGAATGCCTTGCTCCATCACTCTCTAGGTTCAAACAGACCTGGCAAAAAAACAGGAACTATCTGTTTGGCACGATTTGTGCTGGTTTCAAC
>JALVRI010000613.1 GCA_027031325.1 Desulfobacteraceae bacterium | reverse complement strand
TTCATTGTAGCTGGCAGGTGGTTGACCGGCTCGCTGCTGAAGTAAAAGCCTCCACCGATTGGAAGAAGCCTGATTGGGGTTTCAGTGGAGGCTTTTCGCAAGGAAAACTGAAAACAGCACTCCTTGAACTTTCTTCGTTCATAGCAGTTAGATCGCCGCAGGTCAATCTTGGCGGCCTGGAAAGGGTTTGACCCCGATGCCGGCGAAAGCTATTATAACGCTTGTTTTGGAGAGTGAATTTGTGGAAAAATTTGACTTTTCAACTTCCTTGACGGGCCGGAATTGATAATCGGATGCCCGTCGCCCGAGAGGAGGCCTTTCCGTGCTTGCTAAAGAGGCGGCAAATTTGCCTCCGAGAGAAGGCTGTAAGGATCAGGCCTTGATCCGCCTTTTCCACGTGTCCAAAAGATACGGGTCCAAAGCGGCCTTGAACGATATAACAATCGATTTTCATAAAGGCGAGTTTGCTTTTATAACCGGACCTTCGGGGGCCGGGAAAACCACCCTGCTCAAGCTGCTGTACCTGGGTGAGACCCTGAGCGAAGGCCAGATACTGGTAGATGGAATGAATCTTGCCCGTATCAATCGACGTACGGTTCCCATGTTGCGCCGCAAGTTCGGAATAGTTTTCCAGGACTACAAGCTTATACCCAGCATGACGGTTTTCCGCAATATCGCCCTGGTGCTGGAGGCGCAGGGAAAGAAGCCGCGCTTGGTGGCCAAGAAGGTGCGCAGCCTATTGCGGAACGTCGGCATGGAAGACCGGGAAAACGCCCTGCCTCCATCGCTTTCAGGAGGTGAGCAGCAAAGGGTAGCCATTGCCCGGGCCATGGCTGGTGATCCAAAGATAATCCTGGCCGACGAACCCACGGGCAGCCTTGACCCGCAAGCCGCCGATTCCATCTTCGAACTTTTGAAAGGCTTCCACAAGCGCGGTGGCACCGTGATCATCGCCACCCACGACCAGAGCCTGATACGCAAGGCGTCCCATCGTGTGATTCACCTGCAGCAGGGGCGTTGTGTTGCAATTGAAGGAAATTGAACTGCGGCGGTAAAACATGAAAGTCTACTTCAAGCGCGCCTTCGATGACATTCTGACAAATGTGTTCCTTACAGCCATCACCGTTGGTACCATAGCCCTGGCCGTCTTGATAGCTTGCACTTTTGCGCTTTTCTTCGTCAATGCCGGCAATTTGCTCAACGCGTGGGAAAAGGGCGTGAAGATGATGATCTACCTCAAGCCCCAGACGACCGAGGCGGCCCGCCTGGATACCCGCTACCGGATATCGCGTATCGATGGGGTTAAAAGCATAAATTTCGTCTCCAAGGAAGAAGCCTTGAGCCGGCTCAAGCAGCAGATGCCCGGCCGGGCGGGTCTCCTGGAAGATCTGCCCAACAACCCTCTTCCCGATGCCTTCGAGGTGACAATCGTTCCGGGAAACCGGGCCGAAGCAGAGATTGAGCTGATTGCCCAGCGGATAACTTCCCTGCCGGCGGTGGATGAGGTGGAGTACGGTAAGCGCTGGCTGCGACGTTTTGCCCAGGTGATCAACATTTTCCGCCTGGCCGGTTTCGGCGTGGGCTCGCTGTTGTTCATGGCAGCGGTTTTCATTGTTGCCAACACCATACGCCTCGTGCTGTATTCGCGCCGCGAACAGATCGAAATAATGCGGCTGGTGGGTGCCACCGACAGGTTCATCAAGGTGCCTTTTTATCTTGAGGGCACAATTCTGGGAGCCATCGGTGCTGTAGTCGGACTGGTTGTACTGTTCCTGGGTTACTGGACTTTTGTATCGCGGCTACAGCAGGAACTGGGAGCCGGTTTAAAGCTGATCGGTTTTTTTGCGCCTTCGGTTTGCTTGGCCATTGTGGCCGCCGGTATGCTGGTGGGCTGGTTGGGATGCTTGATCTCTTTGAAACAGTTTATGAAAACATGACCTTTGCAAGCCGCCAAAAAGGGAGTCGGCCCGGAACCTTTCTGGTCATGGGGCTGCTGTTGGCCATTGGTTTTTGGCTGCGGCCGGCAGTGGCGGCCGGCAGCCGTATTCCGGCCGGAACTCAGGGCACGGTGCTGGTCAAAGACCTGAATCTTAGATCCGGGCCGGGAATAAAGTATCCGGTGATAGTCCGGCTCCCAAAAGGCGCAAAGGTAATAGTAGAGTTTGAACAGCAGGGCTGGCTGCGGGTAAGTTATGCCGGCCGCAAGGGTTACCTGCGGGGTCTTCCCGGTTACATCGCCCTAAAAGGCCCCCGACAAGAGAAGACGGCTCTCAAGACCGGTGGCAAGGCGGCCGAAGATATGCAAGAGCAGCTGGCGGCTTCCCGCAAGCGCCTCCGCCAGATTGCTTCTCAGGAGGCGGATCTGCTGAGAAAGATCGACACCGTCGAACGCTCCCTGAACAGGGCCCGCCGGCAGGTGCGGGCTTATCGCCGCCAGCTTGCCCGGCTGGATGAGGAGATAGCCAGGCTCGAACGCCGCAAAGCGGTTCTGCAGGCCAGGATTGCCGATACCGGCAGGTATGCCGCCGCCAGGGTTGTAGCCTGGTATAAACTGAGCTGGATCGGAACAGCCCAGCTGTTGGCCGGGGCCGATTCTTTTTTCGACCTGGTGGTGCGCCGTCGAAGCCTGGAAACCATCCTGGCTTCTGATGAAGCCCTGCTTGCAGGGCTTATCCGGGACCGGGCCGAGGTGGACAGCCTCCTGAAAGGATTGGCTGCCAGGCACAAGGAAAAACAGCGTCTCCAAAGGGAACTTGATATCAGGATAAGCTCCCTGGGTTCTGAAATGAAAAGACGCGAGACCTTGCTTAACAGGATACGCAACGAAAAGACGGCCGCTTTGGCCCAAATGGCGGCTTTGGAGCAGGCGGCCAAAGAATTGAATCGGACATTCGAGGCCCTGCCCGGCGCCAAAAGCAAGCTTCGGGACGATGGTGCGCCGGGGCCGGCGGTGGCCTTCGGGAAATTACAAGGGTTGCTATCCATGCCGGTTGAAGGTAAAATAATTTCTTTTTTTGGACCTTACCGGGACACCCGGCTCAACGTGGTCAATTTTCAAAACGGAATAGACGTGAAGGCTGAACGGGGTGAACCTGTCAGGGCCGTTGCAGCCGGTTACACCATGTTTGCTTCCTGGGTCCAGGGCTATGGAAACCTGATCATCATAGATCATGGCCAGCATTATTATACGGTTTATGCTCACCTTGAAGAGATGTTCAAGGCCAAGGGTGAAGCTGTGGACAAGGATGAGGTCATAGCCACCGTGGGTGATTCCGGTTCGTTGACGGGGCCTGGTTTGCACTTTGAAATCAGGCATGGCGGTAAACCCCTGGACCCCATGGACTGGTTTAAACACAAATAGAAGGAGAAATCCATGTCGCCGAAAAGCGTTTTGCCAAAAGCAGCCCTGATTTTTGTATTGGCTGTGGTGGTGTGGGCTCTGGCCCCTGGTTTTCACCTGGATTTTACGGCGGACGCAAGAACTGCCTACAAGGAACTCAAGCTTTTTTCGGATGTGCTTGACCTGATCGAAAAGAACTACGTCGATCCTGTGGATGAAAAAAAATTGATCGAAAGCGCTATCCAGGGCATGGTCAGCAGCCTGGATCCCCATTCCGCCCTTTTGACACCGGAAGCATTCCGCGAACTGCAAATCGATACCCATGGTGAGTTCACCGGGATAGGAATTCACGTTACCATGAAAGACAACCTGGTAACCGTGATCGCTCCCATCGAAGGCACACCGGCTTACCGGGCCGGTATCAAGGCCGGTGACCGGATCATCAAGGTCGACGGTAAACCGACCGACAACCTGCGGGATGCGGTTAACCGCATGCGGGGACCCAAGGGAACCAAGGTGGTGGTCACCATTGTCCGCGAAGGAGAACCCAAGCCGATCGATTTCACCCTTATCCGCGACGTTATTCCGATTCACAGCGTCAAGTCCGCCATCCTCAAGCCGGGGTATGGTTACGTGTGGATTACCAACTTCAGGGACAATACCTATGACGATCTGGTGAGCGTGCTCGATGAAATGGAATCGGCCGATCCGCCATTGAGGGGGCTAGTGCTCGATTTGCGGGACAACCCCGGCGGTATCCTCGATCAGGCCATCCGGGTCTGTGACCTGTTTCTCGACAAGGGGGTGATTCTCTCCAGCAAGGGACGCAATGGAACTCACGTCAGAGTTTACAAGGCCCACCGCAACTCACGCCCGCGTGACTACCCCATAGTGGTGCTGATCAATGGAGGTAGCGCCAGCGCTTCGGAAATAGTGGCCGGTGCCCTCCAGGATCACAAGCGGGCCCTCCTGCTGGGCACAACGACCTTTGGTAAGGGCTCGGTCCAGGCAATCGAAAACCTGGCCGACGGTTATGCTCTCAAGCTGACCATCGCCCGTTACTATACTCCCAGCGGCCGTTCTATCCAGGCCAAGGGAGTCGAACCTGACATAGTGGTGCCGCGCCGGATCCTCAAACCTGAAGACGAAGAGAGCGAGCGGACCCTAAAGGAAAGGGACCTCAAGAACCACCTGGGTGCCGAGCCGGACAAGGGCAAACCGGTGACCAAAGCCAAGCCCGAAAGCAAGAAGAACAAGCTGCCGTCCAAGGTCAAATCGCGGATCAATCCTTTGCAGGTAGATCAATTACTGCGAGACAGCCAGGTGCGCCGAGCCCTCGATATCCTCATAGGCTACCAGGTGTTCAAGCGAAACAATGTCTAAGCGGCGTCCGGTCAAGAGGAAAAAGACAAAAGGCCGCCGGCGCAAGAAAAAGGCGCCGCCGGCCTTTGCCAGGGTGATTGCCAGCCTGCTGATTCTGGTAATCCTGGTTGTGGGGTTGGCTTTGTTGGCAAACTATTTTCTTTTGCGCCGGCCGGCCGGAACCATGGCCTCTTTGCCCCCCGGCCCGCCTGTAAAGCGGCCGGAATACGAAATCTTTTCCTCCAAAGTTCCGCCACCGCCTCCAGTGGTCAGGCGACCGGGAAATATGGCCGGCCGTCAGCCCAAGGTTGCCATCATCATCGACGACATGGGTTACGATCTGGTCCTGGGGCGCAGGCTGATAACCCTCGATCCGGGAATTACTTTTTCTTTTTTGCCGTTTGCGCCGTTCAAGAAAAAGATAAGAGATGATGCCCTGCGGGCCGGCCACGAAATCATGCTTCACCTGCCAATGGAACCGAAGGAGTTTCCAAGGGTAAATCCGGGACCGGGCGCCCTGCTGGCGGATATGTCCCCCGACGAGCTGATTGCGCAGCTGGAACGGGATCTGGCCGATATCGGTCCGGTAAAAGGCGTCAATAACCACATGGGGTCCAGGCTCACCGCCATGGACGCCCAGATGCGCCAAATATTTACGATCCTCAAAAAGCGGAAGCTGTTTTTCATCGACAGCCGGACCACGGCCGCTACTGTTTGCAGACCGTCGGCAACCCTGCTTCACCTGCCCTTTGCCCAAAGGGATGTTTTCATCGACCACGTCGATGATCGCCTTTTTATCCGTCGTCAATTGAAGTCGTTGGTCGAACGGGCCAAGAAGCAAGGGTTTGCAGTCGGCATAGCCCATCCCCACCCAAAGACGCTCGAGGTTCTGGAAGAGATGCTTCCCGAGATCCAGGCCCAGGTGGAACTGGTACCGGCCTCGCAGGTTGTGGCCGTGGCAGGAAGTTGAACTATCATCATCAGCCCAACCGGGCGGCCATGGCTACCCATTCGCTGTCCCGGATACGGTCGGTCAGTTTGAAGCCGTTTTTTTCCAGGGCCAGGGCAATTTCGTCGGACTGGTTTGTGATTATGCCGGAACAGAAGAAAATTCCGCCGGTTTGAAGCACTCCCTCAAGTTGCGGTATCAGCTTCAGGATCACCGGTGCCAGAATATTGGCCGCAACGGCCGTAAAACTTCGCTTTACACCTTTCACCAGGTCGGTTTGGAGGACCCGGAACATCCGGGGATCGATCCGGTTAAGCCGCATGTTGCCGGCGGCAACTTCCACTGCCAGCGGATCGTTGTCCGTACCCCATACCAGCCTGGCTCCCAGCCGGGCAGCGGTGACCATGAGGATACCGCTGCCACAGCCCACATCGAGCAACGAGGATCCCGGGCGCAGGTGTTTTTCCAGCAGGACCATGGACAGGCTGGTTGAAGCATGAAGACCGGTCCCAAAGGCCATGCCCGGGTCTATTTCCACCACGAGTTGATCCGGCCGGGGTTCAAATGCGTACCAACTTGGCTTGACCACCAGGCGCCGGCCGATCAGGGTCGGTTTGAAAAATTTTTTCCAGTTCCCGGCCCAGTCGTTTTCATTCACGCTCCGGTACTGGAGTTTGTAGAAAAATCCGAGTTCGGCCGCAAGCTGCTTAAGCTTTTCCTCCAGGGCTTTGCGCAGCTGTTCCATATTTCCCTTTTCGGAAAAGTAACCGCTCACGGCAGGCCTTTTGGGCCGTGGCACCGGCTTATCGCACCAGTCTATCTCCTGAGGCAGCCGGGGATCATCGATTACGACCCCTTTCAGGCCCAGGTCGTGAAAGACTTGGGCGATGGCCTCGGCCATCAGGCCCGGCTGATGGCTATCAAACGATATCCTGGCTTCGATCCAGTTCATTGTCTGCCCCTTTGCCGATGAAATCAAATTTTTCCTTGGGCGGGTTGAAGTAGCCGAATACCAGCCCGGGAAAGCGGGAGCGGGTTTCTTCCAGCAGCTTCTCAACCCCGACCGGTTTGTCCGGGCCGCAAGCCCGCGCCATGGTTTCAAGGTAGATCAAAGGATCGAAGTTCAGATTGCGCCACTGAATCATGTTGACCCGGTATTTTTCCTGGAAACCGAAGAAGGCTTCCATCTCGGCGCTTGTATCGGTGAACCCGGGCAGGTTGAGATAGTTTACGGCCACGTGGACTCCGGCGGCCCCTGCGCGGGTGATGCTCTCCAGAACATCATCAAAGCGGTAGCCCCGGGGCCTGAAATAGGCGCGGTAACAATTCCGGCGCAGGCTGTTGAGACTTACCCGGATACTGTCCAACCCGGCGTCGAACAATTTTGCCATCTCGTCCGGCAAACTGGCGTTGGTGTTCATGTTGATGGTGCCGGCCGAGGTGCGGCGGCGAATAATACCGATGGCTTTTCTGATAACTCCGGCCGCCATCAAGGGATCACCCTCGCAACCCTGGCCGAAGCTGACCACCGCTTTGGGAACCTGTTCGATGTGAGCCAGGGCTACCTGGGCTATTTCTTCGGCCGTGGGAGTAAATCCGATCCGCTCCTGGCAGCTGGCAAGGCGGCCTTCCGGTTGCCAGGAGATACATCCCAGGCAACGGGCGTTGCAGGTTCTGGAGGTGGGCAGAGGTGCTTCGTAGCGACCCAGGAAGAAATTTTTACCCGCCGGACATCCGTAAACCAGGGCGCATTTTTCAAGGTGTTTGCGTAAACGGTTTCCGGGCAGGGTCCCGGCCATCTTCTTTACCCCGTCACGTATTTTTTCTTCCGGCATTCGGCGCAGGTCCTGGCGGGGCTCTGTGTCCACCACGGTTACGGCCGAGCGGAAACCGTCCTTGTGCCACCCGACGGCACCGTAAGAAAAGAGGGGCAAGGGTTGTGCTGCGGCCGGTTTTAGATGCGCGCAGGTATGGGTTACCATCAGTCCGGGAGGATTGAAGGCCGCCACCGGGAAGATGGCTTCCTGCCGGTCATAGGGATTGCGGACCAGTTTTTCTATTTTCCTGGTGCGCAGGTTGTAAGCCAGGACCTGCCGTTGCGGCAACAACATCAGCTCGGCACCGTATTCCAGGGGGCGCGTGTTGGACAGGGTGAGCCGTTCTATTTTTGTCCCGTCCGCGCCCAGGGCGACGAACCCGGGCAGCTCGAAGATTTGGCCCTGGCGGTTGGCAACCAGGGCCGCCAGAAATCTATTTTTTCCGCCCATTGTCTTTTTTTCAACTCCCTGGTCTGTAAAAGCGTACCAAATGCTGAGGATCGACCCCTGCCAGACATGCTCCGGCAACGAGGTAATTGATCAGCGTGACCGGCAGCAGGCCTATTTTTTGCCAGCGCCGGGCCGAAGTCACGGCAGGGCTCGGCAGGTGAACCAGCCGGCCGTGTTTGCAGGCCTTGCGGACAAGCAGAAGGTCTTCTGCCAGGGAAACTTCGGGAAAGCGGCCCAGGCGGAAAAAGTCCGCCCGCCTCATAAAAAACGCCTGGTCGCCGTAGGGTAATCCCAGGCGCGAGCGCAGGTTGGCGACCTTTTCAATTAAGCCCATGGCCCTGCTTTCAAGATCGGTTTTGAAGGCGAAAGCCCCCAGGATGACATCGGGGTCCATCAAGGCCTCGAAGATATCTTCCACAA
>JALVRI010000612.1 GCA_027031325.1 Desulfobacteraceae bacterium | reverse complement strand
GTTTCGTCAGGCAACCATTGAACTCATCATTCGGCGTGCTTGGCGATGAAAGCCTTTATGTCGGCCACTATGGCCTCCCCATCGAGACCCTTGCCGGCCCGGGCCCTTGAAATCCACTCCGCTGCAATCGGTTGCAGGCGCTTGTCCCAGCGGGCCTTTTCCTGAGCCGGCAGTTCTATCACCTCTACCTTGTATTTGGCCTTGGACCACTGCATGGCTTCACTTACGTGCCGGTCCATGTACCGGCCGGTCCACTCGGCCTGCTCGGCCATCAAGTCGTCCATCACCTTCTGGACATCTTCGGGCAACCTGTTCCAGCTATCCAGGTTCATAACCACGGCAAATGGATAGATGGACGTGTCGGTCATGGTCACGAAACGGCATAATTCCGCAAAATTGAAATCTTTCATCACCTCCAGGGATGAAAGCAGCCCCTTGACAACTCCTTTTTGCAAGGCTTCAGGAACCGCCGGCATGGGCATCCCAACTGGGTTGGCTCCCAGGGCCGAGAGGACCTGGGCCGCGCCACCGGAACCACGGATGTCCAGGCCCTTAAGGTCCTGGAGGCTGCGAATCGGCACCTTGGACATTATATTGGTCGGCGCACTTGTAAAAAGGGTCAGGACTTTAACCTTGGAAAAGGCCTTGGGTTGGTACTTGCGGAAAAGGTCGAGCAAAACCAGGCTCCCGGTCCGGGCGTCGGGAATTCCCAGCGGCAGCCCGGTGGCATTGGTCACCAGGAAACGGCCTGGCTGATAAGCCATGCAGAGACAGCCGATATCGGCCTGGCCGGCGATGACCCCGTCCAGCATGGCTTTGGCCCCCAGTAATGTTCCCCCCGGGAAAGTATCGATCCTGACCTTGCCACCGGTGCGCTTTTCGACTTCGGTTTTCCAGCGCTCCATCTGAACGCAGGGAAAGGTATTGGCCGGCGGGAAATTGGCATAGGTAAGGCGTATGGCCGAGGTGCCGGCAATAGCTGTGGCCGGCACGAGCAAGCAGGCCGCCAGGAAGATTTTCAGGAAAAATCCGCTTAAAGTTTTCATCTGCCCCTCCTGTTGTGATGTTTACACCTGGGTTACAGCCGGGAAATCAGTTCTCATGGTTGCGCCTGTCGAAAACCCGCTGGCTCTTGCGCTCGGTACGCGGAAGGCTTCCGGGGTCCAGGATTTCAACCCGGCAGCGCACCAGGATCTTGCGCCGGATCTCTGCCGAAACGGCCCGGGCCAAGTTCTGATCTTCAGCAGCCGAAGCCTGCTCGGACCGTTCCACCTTCACCGTCATCATGTCCCTTCCATCTGCTCCATGATCCAGGTGAATCTGGTACTCGCTGCCAACCCCATCGATCCGGCTGAGGACATGATCTATCTGGCTGGGATAAATATTGACAGCCCGGTAGATAAACATGTCGTCGGTGCGCCCCATGATCCGGTCGTGCCTTGGAAAACCCGCCCCGCAACCGCAGTCACCTTCCAGGATGCGGGTAATATCGTGGGTACGATAGCGGATCAAAGGGCTGCCCTCTTTGCGCAGTGTGGTTACGACCAGCTCGCCGAGGTTTCCGGGGGCGACCGGCTCCAGACTCCGGGGGTCGATAATCTCGAATATGAAATAGTCCGCCCAGTAATGGATCCCGTTGTGAAAATGGCAATCTATCCCCGTCCCTGGCCCGTAGAGCTCGGTCATGCCGTAAATATCGTGAACATGCTCGACCCCCATCAGTTCGGCTATTCTCCGGCGCATGGCATCCGAGCAACGTTCGGCGCCCATAATGATCTTGCGGATCTTTATCTTCGAACGCAGCCTGCGCCGGTCGATTTCCTCTGCCATGAGCAAGGCCATGGAGGCTGTGGAGCAGAAAACCGTGGTCTCCATATCGACCATCAGCTCACAGTGCATTTCGGCATTGGCCGGTCCAACCGGTACGGCCAGGGCTCCAAAGCGCTCGCATCCCGCCTGAAAGCCCGCTCCGGCCGTCCACAAACCGTAGCCCACGGCTATCTGGACCCGGTCGCTCGTGGTCAGCCCGGCCAGCTCGTAGCATCGGGCGAACATGTCGGCCCACATCTCCACGTCATTCCGGGTATAGCTCAAGACCTTGCGCTTGCCGGTGGTGCCGGAGGAGGCGTGAATGCGCACCAGTTCATCAAATCCGGCACTGCGCAACGGAAAAGGGTATCCGGCCTGGAGGTCTTCCTTGTCGGTAAGGGGCAGGCGCTGAAGATCCTCAAGGCTGCGGATGTCTTCAGGGTCTATCCCGTTTTTTTCAAAAAGCCGGCGATAAAAAGGTGAATTTTGACAGGCGTGGCGTACAGTCCAGCGCAAACCTTCCAGTTGGATAGTGGCAAGCTTCTCCGGGCTCATCCCGGCCGGTAAAAAACGCATCTGTTTCTCCTTGGATCGGTATGACAATTCAGATCGATACAAACTCAAACCCTATCCTTAATGAAATCCAGCATTAGATGAGGGTTGGCCCCCCTTGTTTCTATTAATAGTAACGCAACACCTTATTTAAAAGCCACCCGCATGTCAAGTGGTTTAACCGTGCAAATGGCAAGTCCTGTTATTTCCCTCCGGGCAGCCGGGGCCAACCGGTAAATTTTGATCCGGCGTTTATCTTGCCCAAAAAATCAAAAGAGGTTAAAAAAAGATTGACCTGTTTCCACAACTTGGCTTACCAATTGCCGATGATTCAGAAAGCCGATCAACATCCCGCCCCCCACGCGCAACCCCTTG
>JALVRI010000611.1 GCA_027031325.1 Desulfobacteraceae bacterium | reverse complement strand
CAACCGTTATTTTTATCGACGGGGTTGAAGAAAAGGTCCAGCTCTATTCAGCCCAGGGCCTGCCGGATGACTCCTATGCCCTGTCCGAAATCCTGACCGAGCATTTCAGCGGCGGTAAGCGGCGCAGTATATCCGTGGTATCGGCCGGACCGGGAGCCAAGAATTCCCTGATGGGCTGCCTGAATTTTTCCTGGTACGACCCCAAGCGCAAGCGGGCCCGTTACAAGCAGGCCGGACGGGGGGGACTGGGAACGGTCTTCGAGGACAAGGGGCTTGCGGCAATCGTGGCCCGCTGGGATTCGGTGACCCTCGACACCAACAACCCGGCCGACAAAGAGAGCCTCAAGAAGGTGGCCAAGCTACATTCCCGTGAAATCGTCGAACTCGATCCCAAGCAAAACCAGATGTCCAAGATCGGAACAACCCATCTTGTGCCCATAATGAACGATTTCGACCTGTTGCCTACCCACAACTTCAAGTTCGGCCAGGATCCCCGGGCAAGCCTCATCGGCCGTGAAGCATACGAATTACTCTTCGATCCCGGTTTCGACGGTTGCTGGATGGGTTGCACCGTGGCATGTGCCCACGGGGTCAAGGATTTCGTGCCGCTTACAGGCCCTTACAAGGGGCAAAAGGTCTTTGTGGACGGGCCGGAGTACGAAACGATCGCCGGTTGCGGCTCCAATCTGGGCATCTGGGATCCCTACACCATTTTGGAGTTCAATTTCTACTGCGATGCCTATGGGCTGGATACAATTTCGATCGGAACCAGCTTTGCCTTTGTCATGGAATGCTACGAGCTGGGACTGATAGACAGCCAGGTCACCGGGGGCCTTGAGTTGCGCTTCGGCAACCGTCTGGCGGCCCTGGAACTGTTGCACCAGGTTGCCCGGGGCGAAGGTTTCGGCAAGATCGTCGGCCAGGGTATCCGGCGGATGAAAAAGATTTTTACCGATAGATTCGGGGCTGACCCGGCCATGATGGAAGACATCGGCATGGAATCAAAGGGCCTCGAGTTTTCAGAGTACATGACCAAAGAGTCCCTGGCCCAGCAGGGAGGCTACGGTATGGCTCTCAAGGGGCCCCAGCACGACGAGGCCTGGTTGATATTTCTCGACATGGTCCACAATTTCATGCCTACTTTCGAACAGAAGGCCGAGGCCCTTCACTGGTTCCCCATGTTCCGGACCTGGTTTGGCCTTTGCGGCCTCTGTAAGCTGCCCTGGAACGATATCGTGCCCGAGGACAACAAGGACACGGCCGAACCGGCCAAGGTGATGAAGCACGTCCAGTGGTACGCGGACTATTTCAGCGCCGTTACCGGACGCAAGGCGGGTCCCGACGATCTAATCACCATGAGCGAGGCGGTTTACAACTTCCAGCGGATCTTCAACCTGAAGATGGGTTATGGCCGGCGCGAGCACGACACCATTCCCTACCGGGCGGTTGGACCGGTAACCGTGGAAGAATATGAATCCCGGAGCGAGCGCTACGACAAGCAGCTCAAGGAAAAACACGGGGTCGAGATCGAGGGCATGGAGACGGCCGAAAAGGTGGCCCTGCTGCGGAAGTTCCGCGAGCAGCTCTACGAGGAACTCAAGGATGCGGTTTACAAACGCCGGGGCTGGACTGCCGATGGAATTCCGACCCTGGCCACGGTAAAGCGCCTGAAGATCGATTTTCCGGAAGTGGTTGAACTTTTGAAAGCCAACGGAGTGACCGAATGATCCAGGTGGGGGAGCGCCAGGTCGCCTGGGAACCCGGCATGACCGTGGCAAGCTTGCTGGAGAAATTGGAAGACGGAGGTTTCTACGCTGTGGTGCGCCTCAACGGCAAGCTGGTCTCACGTCCCAATTTTTCATCCACCCCGCTTCCCGACGGCGCAACGGTGGAACTGATCCCCATGGTGGCCGGAGGGTAGAACGGATCTTCCCATCCGTTGGCGATCGATCCATGGGCTGCAGGTTCGAGGCGAGGCTTGCAGCCCTTTTTTGCATATATTTGACTGCTCGGCAGGTATTCACCGCCTATCTGCCAGGCCGGCCCGGCCCTGGAGATGGAGAAACTGCAGGCTGCCATCGAGGCCGGGGCCGCCGGAGTGATGGATCTTTTGCACCGGGGCAACGGCTCAGCTCCCGGACCCGGAACCCTGAACGAGTCCCATTTGGTCCGGATCGAAAGATTCGATGATCTCACCTTTTTCAATATAGTCCTTTATGAAGGCGCAGGCATTGCCGTAGGCGTTGGTCGCCACCGCCAGCTTGATTGAAAGCGGATCGTCTTTGCCCAATTCGGCCTCGATTTTTTTCAAAAGCCGGCGTCCGCGTTCAAAATGCTCCTGGATTTCCGTCAGCAACGCCTTGCGCTTGCGGTGTTTTTGGCGCTCCCGGGCGATAAGCGGCAGCAACCGCCTGACCGATATTTCCACCAGAGCGTCCCTGGGGGCGTTGTAACTCCTGGCCACTTCTTCCAGGGAGGCCAGGGTCCGGCGGCTGATGACGTAGGTTTTTTGAACCCGGTTTTCAGTGGATAGTTTCAGGTTTTCCAGATTACGTGCCAGGCTGGCTAAAAGCTCGTTGTCTTCAGCCAAGTGATCGAAAAGGGTCTTTTGTTTGATACCTAGGTGGGCCGCCACAACACTGATGGCGTTGATGCAGCCGGTTGAGAGCCGGAATGTTGCGCGCACCGACTGTCTTCCGCGCAGGTCCGCCATGGTGGCCCGGGATGTGAAGAGGGCGCTTGCGGCGT
>JALVRI010000610.1 GCA_027031325.1 Desulfobacteraceae bacterium | reverse complement strand
GGTAAAACTTGTGCCTATATCGATCTGGACTTGCTGACAGCCGGTTTTCCCCAGTGGCGGTTCGAAGCCCATTGGATACCGCCCGAGCAGCGGGGTATGGTAGAGCCGGTAGTCAGCCGGCCGCGGGATTACAACCGTTTGTTGCTGGATATTATGGCGGCACCGAATATCTGTTCCAAGGAATGGATCAGCCGCCAGTACGATCACGAGGTCCAGGGATCAAGTGTCATCAAGCCCCTGGTGGGAGCCGAACGCGACCTGCCGTCAGATGCCGCCGTGCTGCGGCCGGTGCTTGAATCCGAAAGGGGCTTGGCCTTTGCCCAGGCCCTGCTGCCGCATTACAGCAGGATCGATGCTTACCACATGACCACTTGTGTGATCGACGAGGCCGTTCGGCGGGTGATTGCCGTGGGAGCCGACCCGGACAGAATAGGCGGAGTGGACAATTTCTGCTGGCCAACCATCCAGTATCATCCCGAGAACAATCCCGACGGCAAATTCAAGGCCGCCCAACTGGTTCGTTCGTGCCGCGCCTTGCGGGAAATGTGCCTCCAATACGGAATACCCTTGCTTTCGGGCAAAGACAGCATGTACGTCGACGGGCACCTGCCCGGGGCCTATGGTGAACGGCACAAGATTTCGGCCCTTGAGACTTTGCAGTTTTCCACCACCGGGATTGTCGACAGGATAGAGCTGTGTGTCACCATGGACGCCAAGCTGGACGGTGACAAGGTCTATGTCCTGGGACTTACGGCCGACGAACTCGGTGCTTCGGAATACTATGACCTGCTTGGATATACCGGCTTGAACGTTCCCAAGGTTGATCCCGGGGCGTTCATGAAGCTCTATCGCAGCCTGTATACCGCCATTTGTCGTCAATTGGTGGCATCGGCCCACGGTGTCTACCGCGGCGGGCTGGCTGTCCATCTGGCACTGGTAGCCATGGGCGGAAATTTGGGGATGGAGATCGATCTAGGCAAGGTGCCTTGCAGGGACCGCCTGCGGGAAGACAAGATCCTGTTTTCGGAGTCCGCCGGGCGTTTTATCGTAACCGTGGCTCCGGAGTCTGCCGGGGATTTCGAAGCCTGTTTCAGCGGCTTGCCCCTGGCCTGCGTGGGGAAGGTGACGGCCGGGCCGCGGCTGGAAATCACCGGCCTGGATGGGCAATCTCTGGTCGATCTTGATGTTTCCAGGCTGAAAGAGGCCTGGAAGGGTACTTTCGGCCACCTGATATGACAAACACGGTCAACACGGAGCAAATGCTTGCCATGGAACAGGTCAATGCGCTGGTTTTAACCGGCTACGGGCTCAATTGTGACAACGAGACCGCCTATGCTTTGGATCAGGCAGGGGCCCGGGCCGACAGGGTTCATATCAACTCGTTGATAGACGGCTCGGTAGGGCTTGAGCGTTACCATTTGCTGGCTTTCATAGGTGGTTTCTCATGGGGGGACGATCACGGGGCAGGTGTTGTCCAGGCGGTACGGATGAAAACCAACCTGGGCCCTCAATTGCTCGACTTCATCGCCCGGGGAAAGCTCATAATCGGTATTTGCAACGGATTCCAATGCCTGGTCAACCTGGGATTGCTGCCGGCCATCGGCGGCGAATACAAGCGGCGTTCGGTGGCCCTGACTTACAATGATTGCGGAAATTTTCGTGATGATTGGGTCAGCCTTAAGGTAGATCCACAATCCGCCTGCGTTTTTACCAAGGACTTGGACTACCTGGAGCTGCCCATCCGCCACGGGGAAGGAAAGTTTGTAACCGATCCTGAAACCCTGGAAAGGCTGGTTTCCGGCAGACAGGTGGTAATGCGTTACGCCTTGTCCGACGGAAGTCCTGCCGGTGGCCGTTTCCCCTTCAATCCCAACGGCTCCATGGAAGATATCGCCGGTATTTGTGACCCCAGCGGCAGGGTTTTCGGCCTGATGCCTCATCCTGAAGCCTATAACCACTGGACCAACCATCCCGATTGGGCAAGGCTGAAAGAAGATTTGAAAAGAAAGAAAGAGCCTTTTCCGACTGCAATGACACCTGGTCTGAGGATTTTTAAAAACGCTGTCGATTATATTTTGAGCACTTTCTGATTAATCAATCGGGTTCTTTTCTTTAAATTTTTTTAAGTCACTATTAAAAAATTTAATACTCCCGCCATAAAATTCTAACAAGCCGCAATTGAATCACAGGGTTCGGCTTGCGTTTAAGTCTTAATAATTTTCTATTATACCGAGTTGTTATACCTATATAATTATTTTCGTGGCAACAAACCTCTTAAATCCAGCCAGTTGGCATGATAATTGATACAGATCAGCATGCCAGGAGGAGTTGTATCATGACTTGGAGACGAGATACCGGTTTTACCATCATTGAACTAGTGGTGGTTATGGCCGTAATGGCCATCATGCTTTTGACGGTGATACCGTCTACAATGGCATGGCTGAACGAACAAGGTGTGCGCCAGGCGGTAGAACAGTTGCGAAGTGATCTTCAGCAGGCTCGCATGGCAGCCATCAACCAACGTCAGAATTGCACGATTACCTTTAACAACCCCGGGGCCAACCAATATACAGTCAGCCTTTCAAACAAGACAGTCGACCTATCGCGTTACCGGGGTCAGGTGTCTTTGCTGGCCACCGGGCCCGACGGTGTGGCCGCATCCCCCCAGGTAACCTTCAACCGGAGGGGGCTTGCCAATTCAAGCCAGGTGTTTATCACCAACGCCACCGGGCAAAGTATATTCCGGATCCA
>JALVRI010000609.1 GCA_027031325.1 Desulfobacteraceae bacterium | reverse complement strand
CAGTGGCTCATGCTCCAGCAGGAAAAGCCGGAGGACTTTGTCATTGCCACGGGCGAGCAGCACACGGTGCGCAGCTTTGTGGAGCACGCGGCCGCAGCCATGGGCATCCACCTTGCCTGGCAGGGCAGCGGCATCGATGAAGTGGGCCGGGTGGACACCATAACCAGCCAGGCCGCCAACCTGTGCCAGGTGCGCCAACACCTGTGTCCCGACACCCCCGACCTGCAGCCCGGCGACATCATCGTCCGGGTGGACCCTCGCTATTTCCGGCCAACCGAGGTGGAAACCCTGCTCGGCAACCCGGCCAAGGCCAAGAAAGTCCTGGGCTGGGAGCCCCGGATCACCTTCCAGGACCTGGTGCGGGAAATGATCTGCGCCGACCTGGAAGAGGCCCAGCGCGATGCCCTGTGTCGGCAGGAGGGCTATAAAACATTTGATTATCGCGAATAGAAAGTGGTTGTCCAGGTCTGCTGCGCCGTCTTGAAGAAAGATAAGGAGGTCGGGTAGAGCGCAGCGAAACCCGACAACTCTTTGTCATTGCAACTAACGGAAAATATCAATAAGATTATCGTAGGGCGGCAGCATTGGCTAGAGCCCACCCATTCGGGCGATAATTATACTGAAATTCTGAAATATAATTTGGTCCGATCCCATAGTGCAAACGGAGGATCATCATGAAACTGGATGTACAGAGCATGACAGTTGTTGAAAAACTAGAGGCTATGGAAATGCTGTGGGATGACCTTTGTCGAAATGCTGGAGAATTGGAGTCACCCGCTTGGCATGAAAAAATTCTCCAGGCAAGGGAAGAACAACTGCGCCAAGGAAAAGACAAGTTTGAGGATTGGGATCAAGCAAAAACAGATATATGGAAGAGTATCTCGTGAAGATCAAAATTCTTCGCTCTGCCAAGAAAGATCTACAGGAGAGTTATCGCTTTTATGAGTTACAACAGGAAGGTATAGGGGCTTATTTCCTGGAAGCTCTTTCAGCTGATATTGAATCCCTTAAACTCTACGCGGGTGTCCATCCAGTTTTTTTTGATAAATATCATCGATTGCTTTCTAAGCGATTTCCCTTTGCAGTCTACTATAGAATTGAGAATGAAGAGATACGGGTTTATGCAGTTGTTGACTGCAGAAAAAATCCAGCATGGATCAGAGAAAAGCTACAATAACCATTTGTCAATAAAGAGAAAAATAAGAAACACATTTTGTGCCGTCAGAATTCCCTGTCGATGCTGAGGGCGTCTTTAAGTAAGACCAGTAGGTCGGGTAGAGCGCAGCGAAACCCGACAACCCATTGCCATTGCAACTAACGAAAAATATCAACAATATCGCTGGGTAACGGCATTGTAGGAGCCCGCCCCTGCGGGCGATAATTATCCTGCCTCCCAATCCCACAACAGATGAAGCAAACAAACACCAAATCACAGCCAACCGCCATCCAGGCTGCCCCCCATTATGCTGACTCCTTGGTGGTCCATTTTCGGCGGGCCGAGGAACTGCGCCGGGAGGCCAGCAACCTGCCATCGTTTTCCTTGAACAGCCGACAGCTCTGCGACCTGGAGCTCCTGCTCAATCGGGCCCTGTATCCACTGGTGGGCTACCTCTGCCGCGAGGACTATGAACAGGTCCTGGAGACAATGCGGCTGGCGGACGGCTCCATCTGGCCCATCCCCATCTGCCTGGATATCCCGGCTACCCTGGCCCAAACCCTGGAGCCGGGAGCGCGGCTTGCCTTGCAGGATGAGGAAGGCTTTCTGCTGGCCATCCTCACGGTGCAGGAATGCTGGCAGCCGGACAAACACCGGGAGGCCCGGGCCATCTATGGAACAGACGACCCAGAGCGCCATCCCGGCGTCCACAACCTGCTCCATCATACCTATGCCTGGTATGTGGGTGGTACCCTGGAAGGCATCACCCTGCCTGTGCACTATGATTTCCGTGAACTGCGCCATACCCCTTCCGAGGTGCACCGCCGTTTCCTGCAGTATGGCTGGAGAAGGGTTTTGGGTTTCCATACCAGGGAATACCTGCACTGTGCCCATCGGGAAATGGTCCTGGCCGCGGCCCGGGAGATCGGCGCCTCCATCTTCCTGCATCCGGTGGTCGGCCTGGAGCATCCCGGCAACATGGAACATTACACCCATGTCCATTGCTACCAGGCATTTGTCAACCACTTTCCCAGGAATATGATCATGCTGGGGATCACCCCGCTGGCTGAACGGCATTGCGGCCCCCGCGAGGCCCTCTGGCATGCCCTGATCCGCAGGAACTTTGGCTGCACCCACTTCATGGTGGCCGACGATCACGCCGATCCTTTTGCCGGCAGCGATCACGAGTTGTGCTTTGTTCATCAAAAACGTAAAAAAAATTCACGTCTTTTGTTTCTCATGAAATCAAAGCAAGTTCCCGAGTAATCAATGATAATCCGTTGTCGATCATTTCGTAGGCTTCTTCTATTTTAGATGGTTGTGTAGCGATCTGAGCAGCGCTGTTTTTAAAGCTCTTTGAAATTATTGGGTTTTTCAGAAAGGTTGTTGTCGAGATTGAAGCCCATAGCCATTTCCAGCCATTTTCTGTAACTTGGTAGAATGACGAGTTTTTCTTCTTTTTGATGGCGCCACGCACGATCAGTTTTCCGATTTCATAGCGTATTTGTGCGGAATTTTGGAAGTGATCGGGTAAGAGGCGAACCATCTCTGTTGTCTGGAAGCCATGGACTTGGTACTTTGGCTTGAGCAGTTCCTTGCAGA
>JALVRI010000608.1 GCA_027031325.1 Desulfobacteraceae bacterium | reverse complement strand
ATCCGAGGGTCCGGGCCAGGCGGGCCACGGCCGCCTTGGAGGTGATGGCTCCGAAGACAGGCAGGCGTAACTTGGCCCGGTCGTACATGGCGCGGCCCTTGCCGGTCTTGAGGGCGGCCCGAAAGGCAGCCGCCAGGATCAGCGTCATTGCCAGGCCGACCCACCAGAAGGACTTGACAAGCTCGCTTGTGGCGATCAGCATCCGGGTCGGCAGCGGCAGGACCTGGTGTACGTCTTCGAAGATGGAAGTTATGTTTGGTATTACGTAGATAAAGAGGAAAAACAGGATCAGGCTGCCGGCCGCGGTCATGATGATCGGGTAGAGCATGGCTGTCTGGATGCGGGCCTTGAGGGCCTGGTGGGATTCTGTGATGTCGGCCAGCCGCAAAAGGACTATCTCAAGGGTGCCCGAAGTTTCACCCGCCCGTACCATGTTCACGTAGAGCTGGGAAAATACCTGGGGGTATTTTGCCAGGGCGTCTGCGAAGCTGCTGCCCTCGACCAGGGCGTCCTTGATCCCGGCGATTATCTTTTTGAAGGCCTTGGAATGGACCTGCTCCACCAGGGAATCAAGGGCCGTTACCAGCGGAAAGCCGGCGCTGATCAGGGTCGCCAGCTGGCGGGTCATCACCGCCACTTCCACCGGCCGGATACGGCCGAAAACAGAGGCCAGCACCCCGGAGCGGGATTTTATATGACGATCGGCCTGGTCGCCTATGGGGCGGATGTCCACCGGGTAGTTGCCGGCGGCCCTGATTTTCTGGCGGGCGGCGGCTACTCCCTCGGCGTCGATGATTCCGGAGACTGTCTTGCCCTTGGAATCCAGTGCTGTGTAGTCGTAGACCGGCATTGCCTCTTTTTCTATAAGTCTTAAGCAGCCTGTTAGGTGCGGTGCCTGAGGGCGGCGGCAAAAAAGCCGCTCATTGCCTGTTCATGGGGCAAGATCTGCAAGAATCCTGCCGGGGTAATCGCGCTCGGAAGCCATGGAAAGTCCCGGGGTCGATATATATCAAACTTCGCGTTGGTTTTCAAAAAGCGCTCGATCACCTCTACGGTTTCTTCGGGTTCAAAGCTGCAGACGGCATAGACCAGGATGCCGCCGGGCTTCAGAAATCCGGATACCCGTCTCAACATTTCAAGCTGCCTCTTGGCGTTTGCGGCAAGCTTGTCCCGGCTGGCCGACCATTTGACGTCAGGATTTTGCTGGATGACACCCAGGGCCGAGCAAGGGGCGTCCAGCAGGATGCGGTCGAAACCATCTTCGAAAGGGTTGCCGGAGAAGGCAAGCAGGTCGATGGCCCGGCTCTTGATGGATGTTATGCCCAGGCGCCGGGTTTCACGATCCAGGGCTTCGAGCCTGGGGCGATTCTTGTCGCTTGCAAGGATTTGTCCCTTGTCCTGCATCATGGCGGCCATCTGGCAGGCCTTGGTGCCGAGGCCTGCGCAGGCATCCCACACCTTCATTTGGGGGGCCGGTCGGAGCAGGTGGGCCACCAGCTGGGAGGCTTCCGCCTGGACCTGGAAGAGGCCCTGCTCAAATCCTGGAAGGTCGCTGAGCGCACATTTGGGGCCACGCAGGACGATGCCGTCGGGGGCTGCTTTGGAAGGCTCGATCTGCTTGACGTGGGGCCGTAGGGATTGGATGATTTTTCGGCGGTCGCCCTTGAGGCGGTTTGCCCGCAAGACGATGGGCGGCACCCGGTTGAGGGCCTGGCAGAGACGTTCCGTCGCCCCGAAACCGAAACGCCCGATCCAACGCCGTATCAGCCAGGCCGGCATGGATTGGACGGCAGCCAGGTGGGCCACCGGGTCTTTTTGGGGGTCCGGCCAAGCGGTTCCAGATTTGCTGCGGAGGGCATTGCGCAAAATTGCGTTTACATAAGCACCCGTCCAGCGTCCGGAAAGACTCTTGGCGATATCGACCGAGGTGTTGACCGCCGCCGAGGCCGGAACACGGTCCAGGAAAAGAAGCTGAAAAAGCCCCAGGCGAAGGGCCACGCGGACCCCAACATCAAGTTTTGCTAGAGGTTTGCGTGAATAACTCCCCAGGATCCAATCCAGTTTGGCTTGCCAACGTAAAACACCATATACAAGGTTATGAAAAAGGGCCCGCTCCCTGTGATCGAGCTTTTCGATCCGCCCGGCGTAATGTTCCAAGAGCCTGTCAAGGGTTTGACGATGGCCTTCGATTTCGACCAGCAGGCTGGCGGCCAGATGGCGGGAAGTCTTCATGGCGCAACGGTCAGGGCAAAGGGCATGTGTCTGAAGATTCGGCCTGCTGCCCGGGTTCAAAACGGCAGCCGCACAAAAAATCCCTGATTGCAAGCCTTTTGCCGGAGGCTCCCTGGATTTCGAGGATCGACAAGGCGTTACGGCCGGTGGCGATTCGCAGCTCGCCGGTGAAACCCTGGAGGATGGTTCCCGGGGCGGCCTGGCCTTGCATGGGAATCACCCGGGCTTTGAAAACCTTGTAGCGTTTTTGATTGAAGACAAACCAGGCCCCGGGCCATGGTGTCATGGCACGGATGAAAGCCTCGATGGCCTCGGCTGGTTTGCGCCAGTCGATTTGGCCGTCCTGCTTGCTCAGGGCCGGGGCGTAACTGGCCCGGGAGTGGTCCTGGGGCCGCGGAGTCAGGGTTCCGGCCGCAAGTCTGGCGAGGGTCTCAACCATCAACCCGGCTCCCATCACCGCAAGACGGTCGTGGAGGCTGGCGGCGGTGTCCTCCGGCAGGACGGGGGTGGTTTCCTGGAGGAGGATATCGC
>JALVRI010000607.1 GCA_027031325.1 Desulfobacteraceae bacterium | reverse complement strand
GGCCGCAATTGCGGAGTCATGGATGCGTCTGCAAAGGGCGCCAGCCAAGCCGGTGGCCTGACAATCGGAATTCTGCCCGATGCCGACAAATCGAACGCTTCCGCTCACATCCTGGTGGCAATATGCACCGGGATGGGAAGCGCGCGCAACGCCATCAACGTTCTTTCAAGTGACATCGTTGTGGCCTGCCGGGGAGGCCCCGGTACAATCTCTGAGGTGGCCTTGGCCCTTAAAAGCGGCAAGCAGGTAATCGGCCTCGATTTCGAACTTGGGGAGTTATTTCCCGCTTACAAGGATTCCGGCCTCTTATTTCAGGTCACAACCGCCGAAGATGCGGTCGACTTGATGGAAAGGCTTTTCAACCGGCAAGCTTCCGGCGCGACTTGATAATCAGCTTGGCCAGGGCGAGATCAACGGGGAAGGTGATCTTGATGTTTTCAGGATCTCCCGCCACCGTAGCTACCGGGACACCGAGTTTTTCCAGCAGGAAGGCATCGTCGGTGGCCGTGATACCGGCTTGCTTTGCCCGCCTGTGAGCCCGCCTGATCAACTCCAAGCCGAATGCCTGGGGCGTCTGGGCCAGTCCCAGCCTCCGCCGATCCAGGGTGCCGGTCACCTGGCCGTCGGCGTCCAGCTCTTTGACCGTATCCCGCGGTTCCAACACGGGCAGACATGCTCCCGTGCGCCTGGCACCCTCGATACACCTCAAGATCAGGGCCGGGGTGACAAGGGGCCTGGCACCGTCATGAATCAGGACCAGGTCCTTTTGGCAGTCAGCTTGCCCGAGGGCCGCCAAGCCGTTTAAAACCGAATCCTGCCTGCGGGCGCCGCCTTCAACGAGGCTGGGAGGGACGATATTGCCCAGGTGGGGAAAAACGATCCGCCGGAAGCGGTCCTGATCACCGGCCGGCAGCACCACCACCACCTTCCTTACGAGGGAAACCGCGGCAAAGGCCGCCAGGCTGTGAACAATGAGAGGCCGTCCCCCAAGCTCGAGGTATTGCTTCGGGGTGGAGGTTTGCATCCGCTGGCCCCGTCCGGCGGCCACGATAACGGCTGCAATCATCTCAGGTAGTCTAGTTCCTTGGGCAAGGGCACTCCCTTGCCCATGGTGTCTTCGCCGTAGTTTACACCGGCAAGGATCTCGATATCCTTCAAGGCCCTGACATCACCCTCGAACACCACCTCGGTAATGTTCTCTTTCTGGATCTTGCCTCCAGCCCACTGGATATCAAGAACACTGCTGGCGTCGAAACGGTCGTCACCGACGCACAATTCAACCTGCCCGCCGTAATGCTGGACAATCTTGGCCACCAGGAGGCTGGGGCGGCTATGAAAGCCGAGCTTGACGGGGATACCGACCTTGATCCGGCCCCGTTCTATATTTTCGTTGAGGATCTGCTGGGCCAGCTCCTTGCCGGAGTTCAAATAATGACAGGCGTAATACAGCCCGTAATTGATGGTCCGATCCAGCAGCATCCCGGGATCCACCAAGGCCGCCATCTGTTCCTGGGTCAACTTGTAAATATTCTTGTAACCCGCGTCGTGGAGGTGTCGCTCGTAAAAATGGAGCAGCCGGCCCATCATTTGGAGCAGGTGAAAAACCACAGAAAAATAGCTGCGCAACTGCTTGAGCTTGCGGTCACCGAAACGCAGTCCGCCGTGGATGACGTAAGTATCGAAAGAGGACTGGAGGTTGTGTACCACCATCTCGAAGCGCCTGATCTCGACTTCGTTGACCTTGCCCGGCACAAGCTCGAAAATTTCTTGCCGGTCGCGCGGGCCGTAAAAGGAAAGCTGGTCGAATTGCCCGGCAATGTTTAAAAAATCACTGGCTATCTTGACAATGTGCTTTTTCTGGAGGGACTTGGCTTCATCGTCGATGTCGTAATTGAGCATTTCACCGGTTGTAATACCGGGAAAATCCTCAGCCGTGAACCTGCTTTCGGGTATCGGAATATTGAGCCGCCTTGCCTCCCTGATGATTACCGGGGCAAGCTTCATCAGGCAGGAATTGAGGAACGAAGCCGTCTTTTCACCGTCGCGCCGGAAATCCTCGCTGTCTGGAAGATCATAGAATACCAGCCGGTTGTTGATGTGTTTCTGGCTGTAGCCTCCCAGCCCCAGGTGACGCACCGCGGCAGTCAGTTCCCTGTAGAAATACCAATCAGTGCTGTTTTTGGCCCCGTGAAAATCGAGGAAATCTTCCAGGACCTGGGAGGTGCCGATCAGCTTGGAGTAGAGCTTTTTCGTAAAGGCGTGCTTCGGTTCCTCCACCTCGCTGATGTAGACACAGCATTTGAGGTAATCGTGGGAAAAGAGCCGCACCTTGCGCGAAAACGACAAATCACAGGTCTGCTCTGAACACTGGGAAGGAGTATCCATGCTTACATCATGTCCTTCTGGGTCTCGGAAATCACCTGGTCCAGTTTCTGCGCGAGTCCGGACGGCAGGCCCTCGATATCGACGTTCAGAAACCCGCGCACGATTGTTGAAACGGCCTCTTCCTCGTCGATTCCCCTTGCCATGAGATACTCTATCTCGCGCTGGTCGATCTTGCCCACCGCGGCTTCATGGGACATCTCCACGCCCGGCTTGAATCCTTTCAGCTCCGGGATGGCGTGCATCAGTCCATCGCGTATGATCAGGCCCTTGCATTCCAGGTGGGCCTTGATCCCGGCAACCTTGCCCACCAGCTCGCCCCGGGCTATGATTGTTCCGCCCGAGGTCAGGGCCCGTGAAATTATCTCCGCCCGGCAACCT
>JALVRI010000606.1 GCA_027031325.1 Desulfobacteraceae bacterium | reverse complement strand
TGGCGCCTGATTTTACACAATTCAGAACCGTAAAGGATCGACCCTTGATCGCAACCGGCAGCCAACCCAACCTCATCCTGATCGGCATGCCGGCAGCCGGCAAATCCACGGTAGGAGTTCTGGTGGCGAAACGGCTCGGCTACGATTTCATCGACACCGACCTGCTGATTCAGAAAAAGCACGGACGGCTGCTTCACCAGCTCATCCGGGAATTGGGCCTGGAGCCTTTCCTGGACATAGAAGCCCGGACCATCCTGTCCCTTGGGGGCTGCGGGCAGGTGATCGCCACCGGCGGAAGCGTGATCTACCGCCCCGGCTCGATGGAGCACCTAAGGGCCATCGGTACCATCGTTTTCCTGGACACCGACCTGGAAAGCCTTCGCCTGCGCCTGACGGACATGGACGGCCGGGGAGTTGTGCGGGCGCCGGGGCAAACGATCGAAGCCCTTTTCGCCGAGCGCCAACCGCTTTACAGGCGTTACAGCCGGCTTACCATTACCACCACCGGCCTCAATCCGGGCCAGGTGGCCGAAAATTTAATCCGCGCTTTGGGGGTGACGCCCCCGGCCTGTTCATGACCGGCCGCCTCTCCTATTCCGGCCCCGGCTCAATCCGAACTTTTGCTGCACCTGCCTGCCGGACCTGTAAGGGTGGCCGGCCTGACGGTATCACGCCCGAAGCGCTTGATCACCCTGTCTGCGGCCTGCTCGACCTTTTCCCACTTTCCATGGCACCCGTGCCGGGACGAAAACAAAGATTCCTGCCGGGGCAGGAACTGGTCACGCAAACCGCCGGCTCCCATGCCCACAAGGCGGACGGGAGGCAGGTTGTCAAAGTTTTCCAGCAGCTGCCGGGCCGCCTGGTAGAGCCGGTTTGCGCTCTGGCTTGGCCGGTCGAGCCTGCACTGGCGGGTATATTGCCGGAAGTCTCCGCTCTTGAGCTTGATAAACACCGTTTCGGCCCGCAGCCCCCTGGTACGCAGGTTACGGGCCACGAACTGGGCCTGCTCGAGAAGGTGCTTGGCAAGGATATGCTTGTCAGACGTGTCCCGGAGCAGGGTCTTTTCCCGGCTGATGGACTTGACCGGCCGGACAGGTGTAACCGGGCTGTCATCCCGGCCCCGGCTGAACATGGCCAGCCGGCGTCCCAAACTGCCCAGATGCTCTTCGAGCACCCCGGGCGGCCACTTCTTGACCTGGCCCAATGTTTCTATTCCCAAACGTTGAAGCCGTTTGTACGCCTTGGCGCCGACTCCGGGAACCTGCGATACCGGCAGGCGGGCCAGGAAATCATCGACTTGCCCGGAGCGGATTACGCTGAGCCCGTCGGGCTTTTTCAAATCAGAAGCGATCTTTGCCAGAAACTTGCAGGGGGCTATGCCCACCGAGCAGGTCAGACCGACCTTTTCAAAAACAGCGGCCTTTATTTTGCGGGCCATCCGCACCGGGCCGCCGTACAACCGGTCGCAGCCGCTGGTGTCGATGAAGGCCTCATCTATGGAAACCTGCTCCACAAGGGGCGAGAACGATCGCAGGCAGGTCATCACCTGGTCGGATACCTGCCTGTAACGCCCGTGACGGGGAGCAACTACCACCGCCTGGGGGCAAAGCTTGCGGGCCCGGTAGACCGGCATGGCGGAACGCACCCCGAACCTGCGGGCCTCGTAGCTTGCCGCCGCCACCACCGCCCGCGGCGAAAGTGAGCCCACCAGGACACACTTTCCAGCCAACTCCGGGTTATCAAGCTTTTCAACGGATGCAAAAAATGCATCCATGTCCAGGTGAATAATCATATTGCCCTACAATAATGAAATTTGGCTTGTCATAGCTTACAATTTTGTTGTATCTCAACATGGCTGATACAATTTTGCCATAAAATAAATAAATATCCGGGGAGCCGACCGTGAAACGCATCGAAGAAGTAACCCTGCTCTACGAAATCAGTAAGGCCCTCAACGAACATCTCGATCTCAAGAAATCCTTGTACAAGGTGTTGGACATCCTGTCCAGCTCCATGAACATGGTAAGGGGCACGGTTTCGATCCTCAACCCCCTGCGCGATGAAATCAGTATCGAAGTCGCCCACAGCCTGTCGCCGGCAGCCATGGAGCGGGTCAAGTACAAGCTGGGGGAAGGGATAACCGGCCGGGTAATCCAGTCCGGCAAGGCGGTGGCCATACCCAAAATCAGCGAAGAACCCCTGTTCCTGGATCGCACCAAGACCCGCAAGTCAAAAAACATCAAAGAGCTGTCGTTTATCTGCGTCCCCATTAAAAAGGGCAAGCAGGTTATCGGGGCCCTCAGCGTGGACCGGCCTTACGATCCTAAATACCCCTTGAAAGAAGGGCGCAAGCTGCTGTCGGTGGTGGCCACCATGATCGCCCAGCACGTCATCAACCTTGAAACCATCCGGATCGAAAAGGAAAAGCTGCGGGCGGAAAACAAGCGCTTACGCCGGGAACTGGAAAACAAGTACCGCATCACCAACATCATCGGCAACAGCAACAAGATGCGCGAAGTCTTTCAAATGATTTCCCAGGTTTGCCGCAGCAACGCCACGGTGCTGATCCGGGGTGAAAGCGGCACCGGCAAGGAGTTGGTGGCCAACTCGGTTCACTACAACAGCCCCAGGGCCAGGGGACCCTTCGTCAAGGTCAACTGTGCCGCCATTCCGGCCAACCTGATCGAAAGCGAGCTGTTCGGCCACGAAAAAGGTGCCTTTACCGGTGCCATTCGCCAGAAGAAAGGTAAATTCGAAATGGCCCACAAGGG
>JALVRI010000605.1 GCA_027031325.1 Desulfobacteraceae bacterium | reverse complement strand
GCTGTCTGGCCGCCTATGGAATGTAACGGCCGCTTGGGACTTACCTTGCGTCTTATGGGTTGCATAATGGCCGGTGTCGGCGTATATTGCGGCTTAGCGTACTTGTTTAAACTTGAAGAGCTGCGGGTGACGGCTGAAACTTTCTTGAGGCGTAAAGGACGCGGGCGGTGACCAGACGACAGAAAATAATCTTGTCGCTTGCCGTAATCGGGTTGTTTCACTTCCTTTTGGTTATTGTCTTTGGAGACAACGGTCTGGTGGAGCTGAGCCGCAAGCGTAGCCACAGGGATCAGCTGGTTGAAGTCAACCGGCGGTTGACGGAGGAAAATTACAGGCTCTTCAAGTCCATCGAGCGCCTGAAAGAAGATCCTGCCTACATTGAAAGCATTGCCCGCCGGGAGCTTGGAATGATAGCACCCGATGAAATGATATTCAAAATCAAGTCAGACCTTAAGCAGGTGAATACCAAATGATGGAAGAAAATGATTCCTTTGGGGAAGTCTATACCCTCACCATGGCTCAAGTTTACCAAGAGCAGGGGCATTTTGAAAAGGCGGCGGCAGTCTACCGCCACCTGCTGGAAAAGGAGCCGGATAGAAAAGACCTGCAAGAAGCCCTTGCCGGAGTTATGAACATGGGCAGGCGCGCCGATCAGAAGCAGAAAGTGGTGGATCTGTTCAGCTCCTGGATAGACCTGTGTATGCAGTACAACGCTATCAGGCGGCTCAAGACCCTGGGTTATGGAAGAAACCACCGGGGTTGACCGGTTGAAAACGGTTTTGGCAAGCAACAGGAACGGTGTTAGATGGTACCACACGATTTAGAAGGCAAAAATATAGTACTTGGAGTTTGTGGCGGAATTGCGGCATACAAGAGCGTCGAGCTGCTCCGGTTACTTGTAAAGCTGGGGGGCGATCTGCGGGTTATAATGACGGCCAACGCCCGTAATTTTGTGGGTCCCATGACTTTCGAGGCCCTCAGCCGGAAAAAGGTTTGTTATGATCTTTTTTCCGATAATGAAGAAGGCACCATCGGCCACATTCAGTGGGCCCAGGAAGCCGATGCAGTAATTGTCGCTCCGGCGACGGCGAATTTTCTTGCCAAACTGGCCTGCGGAATTGCCGACGATGCTCTCAGTACATTCATGCTGGCAGTAACTTGTCCGGTTATAATCTGCCCTTCGATGAATACCGACATGTTCAACAGCCGGCCGGTTCAACGTAACCTCGATGTCATCAAAAAAGACGGCCACCTTGTCGTCGAACCCCAAGCCGGTGAACTGGCCTGTGGGACCACGGGGCCTGGCAGACTACCCGAGCCCCGGTTCATCGTGGATTATTTGGTGGGGGTAATGTCCCCCAAGGATTTTCGGGGAAAAAACATCCTGGTTACCGCAGGTCCCACCAGGGAGGCAATCGATCCGGTGCGCTATATAAGTAATCCGTCGACCGGGAAGATGGGCTTTGCCATTGCCAGGGCGGCCGAGCAGCGCGGGGCCAACGTAATGCTGGTAACAGGCCCGACAGAACTGCCGCCTCCGGCCAATGTCAGGATCACCAGGGTGGAAACGGCTGCCCAGATGGCCGAAGCAGTCCTCGATTTCATGGAACACGCCGATATAATCATCAAGACCGCGGCCGTATCCGACTACCGTCCCTGTTCCGTTTCAGAACGTAAATTGAAAAAGAACGAACGTAATCTGGATCTTACTCTCGAGCGCACCGATGATATCCTCAGGGAAGTAGGACGGCGCAAAGCGGGCCAGGTCCTGGTGGGTTTTGCGGCCGAGACCCACGATTTGGAAAGCTATGCCCTCCAAAAACTGAAGGAAAAGAATCTTGACCTGATCGTGGCCAACAGGATTGGTCCTGCCGATTCAGGCTTTGCAAGTGATACCAACAAGGCGGTCCTGTTTTTCCGTGACGGAAAGAAGGAAAATCTTGAGCTTATGAGCAAGGACAAGATGGCCCATCTTCTTCTGGATCGGATAGCAGCCCTTCAACAAGAAGCAAAATGAAAGACCGGCGCCCGGAGCAGGTTCTGGAACAAGTCAGACTTACCCTCGAAAACTGGAGACGTCAGGGAATTGCCGGCTTCGACTGCCGCGCCGAGGTGGTCGAGATGGTAAAGCGGTGGCCTCAATCAACCGTTGCGGACAACGCAACAGTAGTGACGGAAGGGACAGGCCGGCAGAGCCTGGAACAGATCAGGGCCGACCTTGGTGATTGCCATCGCTGCCGTCTTCACAAAGGGCGGCGCAACCTTGTGTTCGGAGAAGGTAGTCCCAATGCCAGGCTTGTATTCGTGGGCGAGGGTCCGGGCTACGAGGAGGATCGCAGTGGCAGGCCGTTTGTAGGGCCGGCCGGGCGCCTGCTCGATAAAATCATTGCCGCCATGAAACTGGATCGTTCCCAGGTTTACATTTGCAATATCGTAAAATGCCGGCCGCCTGCAAACCGTGCCCCTGCTCCCGATGAAATCGAGGTTTGCCTTCCTTTTCTGAAACGCCAGCTGGTTTCGATCGCTCCGGAGGTTATTTGTACCCTAGGCTCGGTGGCAGCCAGAACTTTGTTGGAGACCAAGAGCCCGGTATCTGCCCTCAGGGGTCATTTCCACCAATGGATGGGGATCAAGCTCATGCCGACTTTCCATCCCGCCTACCTTTTACGCAACCCTGAGCGTAAACGCCAAGTCTGGGAAGACGTTAAAAAGATCATGGCTTTTTTGGGCATCCCGCTGTAAAATAAACCTTGGGAATTGATCCAGAATCCTGATT